>DYQV01000028.1:0-12659 GCA_020719105.1 Rikenella microfusus | reverse complement strand
GTTTGATTGTGGTTACTTGAATCAGTTTGATTGTGGTTACTTGAATCAGTTTGATTGTGGTTACTTGAATCAGTTTGATAACGATTATCCAAATCAAAACCACCATTTTGATTCAAGTAACTAATTTCATAGTCAACAATAGATTTCAGTAAATCTTTGACTGGTAAAGGTATTTTAATAACGGTTGTTTCATAGGTTAAAACTTTTTTTCTGCCCGCACCTTCGCGCCGTCCGCCGCTGCTCATGATTTTTCCCCTTGTTTTTGATTATGGTTACTAAATTCATCAGATTACTAAATTTCAGGATAAGAATCAAAACCTTCTATTTCACGGGAATAATGAGCAATCATTTGAGGCGTTTTATGACCCGTGACGGCTTGAATCTTTGCAGTAGGAACTTTAGCGAGCGCGCAAGTGGTGATAAGTCCAACTCTTAACGAGTGACCAGATACCTTCATAACGCCGCTTGTTTCAACTTCATTAAACGCTTTCTTAATAATTAAGTTAATTGAGTTTTCGCTTATAGAATCGCCTAACTCGCCGTTTTTCTTGATATTTCTAAACAACCGTCCGCTGTTTATTTTGCTAATTTCTAACCATTGTTTTAGTGCTTTGCATGGGCACAATTTATCAGTGCGCGAAGGTAGAAACTTTTGCTCTAATTTACCCTCTTGATTTGTTTTAGATTTCTTTAAAGTTAAAACCACGCCTTCATTTGTAAATTGCACATCATTGAAATCAAGATTAGCTAATTCACTCCGTCGAAATGCACCAAAGAAACCGATTAAAATTAAGGCGTTATTTCTAACTTCAATTTTACTTGTGGGCTTTTTAATGTGCTCGATTAAAGAATCCTTTTTGACCGGTGCAGCTTGTCGCGTGGGCTTTGTGCCGTGCACCCGCTTCATTCCACTGAATACTGTTTTGACGAGTGCATCATTGCAAGGGTTAGGCGCGCCCATTAACCCATGCGCACAGGCAATCGCTGCGAGTGCTTGATTCAAACTTTGGGCTGAATAGTCGCCTCCGTCCACCTTCTTAATTGAGGTTAAAAAGCAAACCACGTCGGTCGCGTTGCAGGGGATTGTGAAGCCGTGACCTTCGAAAACAGTTAGCCATTTTTTGTACGCCCGTTTGGTACTTTCAGAAATCGAAGCGGCAATATATTTTTTTACATCGGTCGATAAAGCGACGGGTAAATTGTTTGTAGATTGTGTGGTTATCGCAGACATTTTGAATTGACCTTTAAAGTAATGTTAGAATTGATAACTGTAATTATCGCATCCTAAATCCCTTAAATCCATCTCTTTATTTAAAATACTTTGCCATGCTTTATCTAAGGGATTCCCGTACAATAATGTTATGCAAACCGTAACGCCCGATAACCTTCATTCTGAAATATCCACAGGTCAACCCGTTGGGAATGAAATATGGTAAGCAACACCTATATTCCTAGAAGAAGACCCGTATTAATTCTTTCACCTTTAAACTACATATTTTGCTCTGGTTTGTCCTATTACAATACAAGTTAAATCTTACCCATTTATACTTTATTATCAATTGATTTATCTGCAAAATATGTTATAATAGGCGATCAAATTAAGGGGCTTAATTGGAAAGAACGTTCCTTAAATTTTACTTAAAGAAGTTACCCCTTAATTTGTTAAAGTATGGACAAAATAATTTTTTAGCAGTACCATTAAAAAACCCGCTACCTTTTCAGATAACGGGCTTCCCCCCGATAAAAAGAGTTTGCACCTCTTCTTAAAGGGTAATTTCAACGTGAGGCTAATCACATGAAATCTGCAATTCATTATACCCATCATAAACGGCAATTTCAAGCCGTTGCGTTGCGTATGTTGTTGATTAGTCTCACAAAACCAGTGAGTTATCAACATGAAATCGCAATATCAATTAACGGTTAAAGACTTAACCGCCGCTGTTCAAAACGCCAAATCTGAAGGCGTTAATTCCCTTGTAATTCAACACAATGGCGTGGATTATCACGTCAAAAACGCTGCTGTTGTGCCACAACGCAATCATAGCGATTTAACCTTGTTTGTGGGCGCGCCAGTCAATAAAGAAAGCGTTAATCCTATCAAATCCTACCTCTCATTTCTATCTGGTACAAAGCCAAATAAAGCGCCTACCAATAAAGAAATCACGCCCGCCGTTGTTACTGCTATTAATCAATTGTTCAATAGCGGTGAAATAACAGCCAAATCGTTGAATGAAATCAAAACCGCGCTTGCAACTGCACAACAGTATTTTGAGCAACTAAGCAACGCACAAAACCCTTTTAATTCAAACTCAAATAGTTTGGGTGGTGGTTTATGATTTCTAGCCAATTATTTGCTTCTTTGTTAGGCGGAGGCGCGGGTGCAATTATTCTCTATATCCTTTTGAGAAAGCACGCCATTGCTTCATTAGCCGCTTTGTCGGTTGCTTGTATCCCCTTGTGTTGGTTTGGTAGCTTTCTCTATCCAATCAGTTCCAATAGCGTTATGTTAATCATTCAAGCAATCATTATTGCAATCATTGCAGCGGTTGTATTTGGCGCTTATTTCAAAGTGGTGAAATGGGCAAACAACTCAAACGAGTATTTCAAAATCATTATTTTATTATCGCTCGTGACAGTGATTAACTTTGCAATTATTGGATTTGAAAAGCCCAAAGCAAAACCCTCTTTTATTAAAGAGTTTATTAGCTATTTCAAGCCAGTGAAAGGAGCTAAATAATGAAATATTTATTTCTAATCGCTTCTTTATTAGTTGCAATGCCTATCAATGCAGATATGCAATCATTAATCAATAATTGGAAACGATACAATGAAACCGTTATTGATTTGAAAAACAACCCTCAAAAGTATGGGTTACAAACGGGGACTTCTAATCAAGTTGATAACGGTAACTTAAATCAAGTTGCACCCAAAGATTTGCGCACAATTCGACGCGGTGTTCTAACCCTTGAAATCGCTATAAAGCTAATGGATTGCTGTGTTGTTAATCGGATGGAGGTGGATAATGCAACTCGCTAATTCTCAAAACGTTAAATCGACTTTAGTTGTTATCGGGTTTATCATGACAATTACGGCTATTTTCACGGCGGGCTATGTTTATCAAAGTTTTGCAATCGACCCGCTTGAAAAGATAGTTTATGCAATCTTTGGAATTGTGTTTGCCGTGTTAGGTGCATTGTTTCTACCAGCCGCTGCAATTTTATGGAAAAGTGGTCACGCAATCATTTCATTCATTTGTGCGTTGCTATGGATTGGGGTTTTATTTGTAATTGGCACACAAACGCACCTTGGTTTCATGGCGTATGCACAGAATAAAACAGAAAATGCCAGTGCAAGTGCGCTTAACGCCGTTAAATTAAAGCAAGGTCAATATGATAGCGCAAACACCCGTGCGATTAGCTTAGAAGGTTTTAGCGCGGTTTCTGTCGATGTTGAAACTGCAAAGTTGAACGGCTTAAAAGAGAAACTCTCGAATGAGCAAACAATCCTTGCGAATTGTCCAAAAGGTCACACAACAAAGTGCATTAAGCCCTCCAAAGAAGCGATTGTGACGCTTGAAACCAAAATCGTGGCGACTGAATTGACGATTAAAAACGCAACCGCTTATCAAGCCGCTATTGCCGCTAAAGAAATTGCGTCGACTGAATTATTAAACATTCAATCTAATCCTGCGCAAGCTGCTAATTCACACGAAACAACGCATCCGCTTTTTGTCAGTCAAGCCGCTGTTTTGAGTATCGATGCTAAGAAAATGCAGAGCTACTTTTTGGCTTTCTCCGCTGTAAGTTTTGAGGCTTTCTCCGCGATTGTCTGGCTAGTAGTGGGATTGCTTGGTCGCGGTAATGTTTATCAAGGGCAATTTACCCATGAAACACCGCAAACAAATCGTTTAGGTGACGATAAAGGAAAATCATTAAGTAATGATGAGAAACCAGCTAAAGTAGAATCTAAACAATCTTTACACGATACCGTTGCACTTGCCAAAGAGGAAACTAATGATTTGGGAAAATTTTAAACCTTAGAACAAAACCCGCCGTTGATAGTGACGGCGTTCTAATGGGCGCGTGGGCAAAAAATACCGATAGCATCAATATGTTACCAAACAATACGCAATGCGTTAATATAGGGGAAAATAGAGAAAATGTTGTTTCTCCTACGCAATGCGTTACGCAATGCGTTATAAATAAGGAAAATTCCAATGATTTACCCGTGCAAAATCCTACACAGCAACCCGATGACACAACGCAATGCGTTAATGATAAAGCATCGTGGAAAATAGGGATTTGTAAGCATTGTGGGAAAACTTTTGAAAAGAGGACAACATGGCAATTATTCTGTAAAGAACAATGCAGACTGGACTTTCATGGTGTAACGAGCATTGCGCAACTGTATAAGAGGCGGAAGAAAGGTTGATTTCACATAAGGCATTTGCCGACGGGTTAATGCCTTATGTATTTTGAGAGGTGATAAAAAATATCGAGATTATTTTTACCAGCGACCTTGAGCTTTTAACTGTTCAACAATATCTGGGGAAAATTTATCTTTCACCGCATCGCCATATTTTTTACGCAAACCCGCAAAGTAATCCAAATTATCAATTTTATCCTCTTGAATATCCACAGTTTTTTTCTTTATTGATTTAGTTTTAGAAACCGCTTTTTTTAAAGGAGCTGGCGGTTGTTTCTCACTAAATTTAAAGGTTAAATGCGTCACTTTCCTACCCGTTTTACGTTGTGTCCAACCTACTTGATAATTTGAATGTGTATTAACATCTTTCACCGCTGGGTCAAGCACTCTTTTTTTAAGGTCACACATTGCACGATATTGGTCTTCAATTTCAAATTGTTTTCTTAACCAATCAACTTCAACTTCTCTTTTACCTACACTTTGCCATTGTGCTAACAACTCATACAAACGAATCCCATAAACAGAAGTCATTTTCCCAATATGTTCAAGATTATAACGAGTAAATTGACCTTTTAACTCGCTTAAATAGGGCAATATTTTTTGAGCAAAACATAAACTAATTTTTCCTTCGTCTGTTAAATATGTAATTGAACTAATCCAACGAGTTTTTAATCGTTTTGCTTTAGGTTTATCAGGAAAAGGTTCATCAATAATTATGTAGCGGTTAAATAAACTTTCTGCAACTTCTACCAACGCATGATAGGCTCGATCTTCCGAAACAGAGAACCATTTAGCAAAATCTTTAGCTGATAATTCAAATTCATCTGTTGTTAATAACGCTTCTTTCGAATTGACTTGAGCAATGCACCCCAAAACAACCCGCTGCTCATTTAGGCTTAGTTTATAACCAGCTTCAATGACTTTATTTGCCTTGCAAACCGTCAATTTTTGGTTGCTGCTCATTATTACCCCCTTGAATGTTTAGTCTGTTAGGATTATAGCACAATTAAAGACAATATAACTTAATGTCATCTAAATGACATTAAAAAATAATATCATTTAATACTGCGGATTTGTCATTGAATGACTGCGGATTTGTCATTGAATGACTGCGGATTTGTCATTGAATGACTGCGGATTTGTCATTGAATCGCGCTAAAAATTATTAAAAAACAAATAGTTAGATGGTCGTAAAAGGGTTTAAAAGTATTTAAAATATTTAAAAAGGGAAAATCTCGAAAAAATTTGAAAAACAAGAAAACCCTTTTTTTAGGTTTTATGAATAAAATCAACTAATTAAGTGAAAATAATTGATTAAACAGCGGTTTTTAGACAATAAATTATTAAAAATCAATAAATTATCTAAAATTTTGGTAAAATTATCCAAAAAAAATCCCCACAGCGGGTCGGCAGATTAAAAATTAACAGAATCAAGTTTGATAAAAACGCCTAGAATCCCTTTAGAATCGTTAAATGTCAAAATGGATAGGCTGATAGGGTAAAATCGAATAAACGGCTAAAAATGGCAAAATAAACGCCATAGAGGGGTCTTAAACCAACTAGATTAAAACCCAAGCGCACTAAAACGCGATTTAAGGGGTGTTTAAGGGTGAGAGGTTATGAAGGGCTTGCACGATGCGGACAGGTTTCCATTGTGAACAAAAATGAAAAAGCCCCAATCTTTTGGGATTAGGGTTTTTTAGTTAAACTCAGCGTCAAGATAAATTACTTGATGAGATGAAAAATTTGTTTTTTACCTGAAGGATAAATAATCATTGCATTTCCATCTTCTCTTAATTGAGCATCAAGTAAGCCGGTACTCTTAATACCATGTAACACGCCATAATCTAGGATTCCACGATAAACGACACCCTTAAAAGTAAGAGAAACTATCCCATTTAAATCTATTTGGGCTGAAGTTAAACCTAGTTCACCAATATGAGGATAAAGTTTTTGCTTGCGTTTTTTACCATGTTTGTCTCTAAAAATAAAGGAAACTAAGTGTTTATTTTCTTTTGGCATATTGGGTTCGTCAACGGGTTGTAATCCTTCAGGTTGTGCATCATCGACAGATTCCGAAAATATTTCAGGCATTGCTGCATAAAATCCTATATCTGGATTTGATAGAGGTAAAGCAGTTATTTGTCCGGTGTCTGCGGCTTCTAATCCACCTACTCCGTTTTGTTCTAATACCGTTCCAAAACTCTCTAAGTCCTCCATGACTGGAATTAATCCAACTTCATGATCTTCTTCTGTTACAAATGTAACTTCTCCAGTTATTTCAAAATTCCAACCTTTTGGTTTCTTTCCATCGCCTTGTCTAATTTTTACGGGTCTTAGCATGAAACGTTGCGTGATTGTTTCAAGCACTAAATTACCTGTAGAATTATCTTGTTGAATAGCTGGAATAAGCCCTTGAATGCGTTCTAAAATCGTGGGTGCATTAACTACAATGTTTTGAGTTAATATAATTGCTGAAGGGTTTCTCTTTACCTTATGTAGTGGTTGTTGAATTCGTACAAAAATCTCCGATAAATCAGTATGATGTGGAATATACTTTCTATCCTTAAAACGAACATTTTTACCAAACGTAACTCTTGCATCGGATTTAATTCTAATATTAACAATTACTACATTCTCAAAATGAATTTTTCCTTCGATGTCATAATTGTCAACTTCCAATGGTTTCTCTGATGTTCCTATAATCGTAATATCTTTTATAGGTATTCCTGGTGGTGGCAATGTTGATCCATTACTAACGATAGTTTCAGAACCCGTTGTTGGAGTACCGTTAGAAGGATTAGAACCCGTTGTTGGAGTACCGTTAGAAGGATTAGAACCCGTTGTTGGAGTACTATTAGAAGGATTAGAACCCGTTGTTGGATTTATGATTTGATTTGTACCAGCAATACCTGTAATTGCTTGATTATTTACATTTACCTGTATGGTTTTGAGTTCAGAACCATCAGTATCAAATGATTTGAGCTCTGTGCTACCATTTTGAGAAACTAGCAGTATTGATTTGTTATTTTGAATAGTATTACTTAATAACAAACCTTCTACATCTATGTTACAAGGATTGTTTGTTGCAGTGGTGAATGGTACAAAACTTTTTATAAAACTTGCTTTAAAATCTTTATCAAAACTATATAAAGCAACTTTATGATTTTTTCCCTCTGCATTTCCAAGTGCAAGAATAATTTTTCCTTGTTCCACAAAAGCCGTTCCTACTAAACCGGGTAAGTTAGTGGTTGCAGAAGAGCCATCCAATGTTAAAAGTAACGAATTTAATGCCTTGGCTTTGCTATCTAAAACTAAAACATTTGTTCCGTTAATTTCTCTTGAAGAAAGCACAATCATTTCATCGATGCCATCACCGTTCAAATCCGCCATTACAACATTAACAGTGGTGGCATTTTTGAGGATTTCTAAAGCATAAGGTTCTTTCCCAGTTGGGTAAATGTAAAGGTATTCATCTTTAGCTTGATTAACAACAACTGCGACTGCCCCGTTCTCAAATTTACCGAAAACAATTCTTATCCCTTTGTTTAGGGTATTCACAGGCAATGCTGAGAGTTTTTTGCCTAATAAATCAAAGGTAAATGCACTATTTCCTGAAAACAATCCACTCGCCACTAAGAAATCAACGGTTTTATTTAAATCCCAATCCACACTTGCAACATCAATTCCTTTTCCAGCAATCATTGAATTAAATGTTTGAAGAGTTTCTCCACTACCATTGATCAATAAAACACGATTTACATTATCTTGACAACTGTGTGCTCCTACAACTATTTGAGCAACATTATCAGTAAATGTCCCCGTTAATTTAACGCTAGGATTGGTATTTGTAGCATCTAAGGTAACTTGTGTAGGACTAAAGGAATAACCCTCGTTGCTCGCTGTAACGGTGTAAGTTCCTAATGGCAATCCACTAATTTGATAATTACCGTTGCTATCCGTTGTAACTGTTTTATCACCAATGGTAATTGTTACGCCAGAAATCGGCTTTCCATTGCTATCTAAAAGTTGTCCGTTAATTGCAGTAGTTGAAGAACCTTTAAGTTGAACATAGAAATTATCGCCACCAACTAAGCCTTGAGAGTTAGCAACTTGTGCAATAATTTTAATGATTTTATCAGATGAAACTTGTGAAGGTGCTGTATATTTGATTTGATCGGGAGCAATTGCAACTAATTCACCTTCTGGAGCACAAATGAAGAAATCGGCAACCGTTTCGCCCGTTGCTAACGTTGGCGTTAATTTAAAGTTAGTAGACTGTCCACCACTCAAACTCGGCATTATTTCTGGCAATTCTATTTTTAAAGTAGGAGGAATTGCATTGTCTGGTGCTACCACATCGTATTCATAGTTGTTACCAATGCAGATTTCTGCTATTACATAGCTACTAATAGGAGTTAATAACACTGAAGCACAGGCTTGTACTAATAATTTTTTCTTGAAAAACATGGTTTATTTCTCCTATTGTACTGCTACATTGAAGCTATATAAGGTAGAACCACCAGATTTATCCTTAACTACCCCACTTTTTGAACCAGTTGTACTAGGTGTACATTGGAATCTACGTTGAGTTTCAGAACCACCTGAACTAACCAAATTAGTACATTCATCAATCCAAACAGCCGTAGTCTCTGGTAAACAGCTACCATAAACGGTGAAAGTGGCTAATTCATCTAATGTTGCTTGCAACGGAGAAACCGAGCTAACCGCTGGAGTGCATGATGTTATAGGAGGAGTTATGGGCGGCGTTGTAGTAGTAGTTGTGGTTTGCACATCTACATTAAAACTCAACAAAACTGCACCACCTAATTTATCCTTAACAACACCTTCTTTTATGCCAGCTGTATAACTAGGCGTACATTGGTATTGACGTTGGGTTTCAGTGCCACCTAAATTGGTTAAATTAGCACATTCACCAATCCAGAAAGCCGTTGTGTCTGTTAAACAATTACCATTAACAGTAAAAGTTGTGTTTTGGTTTAAAGTTGCTTTTAACGGAGAAACCGAGCTAACCGTTGGAGTTGTGCAAGTAGCAACTTGTTGATCAACATTTACCGAGAAACTCAATAAAGTTGTTCCGCCAGATTTATCTTTAACCACGCCTTCTTTTATGCCAGTTGTGTAACTTGGTGTGCATTGGAATTGGCGTTGAGTTTCTGAACCACCTAAATTGGCTAAACTGGCACATTCAGGGATAAAGAAAGCCGTTGCGTCTGTTAAACAACTACCATTCACAGTAAAAGTTGTGTTTTGATTCAAAGTTGCTTTTAACGGAGAAACCGAGCTAACCGTTGGAGTTGTGCAACCTGTAATTGTTTTAGAAACATTTACATTGAAGTTAGATAAAATAGTTCCATCAGGTTTATCTTTAACAACACCTTCTTGTGAACCTGTTTGATCGTTAGAAGAGGTGCATTCAAAATCACGTTTTTGAGCAGTGCCACCGATTGCAACAACATTTGAACAATTTGCAATCCATAAAGCAGTGGTATCTGGTAAGTTTTCACCGATCACGCTAATTTTAAGCAATTGCCCTAATGTAGCGGTTAAAGGAGAAACTGAGGTAACTTTTGCAAGTTGAGGGATTTCTTTATTTTCTCCGCTTTCAATGCAAGCAGCAACGCCATACGCTGCGGCACAAACAACCTTTGCCATTTCGGCGCGATTCATGGGTTGATTAGGGCGAAAAGTCCCATCTTTGTAACCGCCGATAATGTTAGCAGCTTGAGCGGCGTAAATGTATGAATAAAACCATTGTTGCTTATCGGTAACATCCGAAAACATTTTTGTCGGTGTTTTGCCTTGAAGGGCTTTGAGGTGCGGATAAGCTAATACTAAAATTTTAATCGCTTCGGCACGAGTAATAACTTTGTCGGGACAGAAAAGATTTTTAGTGGTATCACAACCTTGAATTAAACCCAATTTTTTGGCGTATTCAATGTACGGTGCATACCATATATCTTTGCTAACATCTGCAAAGGGAGCAACTGTTAATGGGTCGGGGGTTTTGCCTTGTTCTAAAGCTCTAACTAACGCAGCAATAAACTCCGCTCGAGTTGCACCATTTGAAATGCCAAAAATAGCTGATTTACCGTTGTTATAGCCTTCAATAACGCCTTCTTTCCACAGTTTCATGATGGGGCGGGTGTACCAATAACCAGAACACACATCTTTGAAGGGAAAACAACCAACGTAAATTTCTTTTCTATTAACATCACGAATGTCGAGTTTGACGGGTTGTGAGAAAGTTTCTATGGTTGTGCCCGTTGCTTTATACAAATTAAAACTCACTCCGTCTGGCGACCAAGTTGCTTGAATAGGTTGACCATTGAGTAATGCTGTACCTGAAACGCTGAGATTGATGCTTGGTAAGTTACTGGTGATGGTAACCTTGCCAAGGCGTGGGTCTGAAGCAGTGGTTGTGATGAGTTGCACTGGAACAATTGTAGTTGCTACATTAATGTAACCCAATGTATCTCCTACTAAAACTACAATTTTCACTTGATTGATTGCAGCATCATTCGGTGCAGTAAATTTAACTGTAGCATAATCGTTAGTTATGCTGTCTGCGGTTTCTTCAAAAACACCTGCATCTGCACACCAGACAAAAAATGGATAACCACCATCATTAACAGAAGGTTTTGCTTTCAGTTCTATCGATTGACCTTGTAGAATTTTCGCTGGTAATGCGTCAATTTGCACAGTTGGTAATGTGATATTTGGCAACGGGTCTTGTTGTTCGTACTCGTTACCAATGCAAGCGGCTTCGCTTACACTGTGCAAACTAAAAAGAGAAGAAAAGATGATTGCGGTCTTGAGGAAGTTGAGCGTTTTCATGTTTAATTCCCTCCACAGATATTATTGGGTTCATCTGTTGTTTTTCTAAGTTCAATGGCATTAAAAAGAAATATAGCCGCATCTGCTCTTGTAAGATTTTTTAGGGGGTTGTCTATCGGTGGTACCGAAAGCCCTTTAGTAAACTCGTTTTTCTTATTTCCTAAACACTTAGTAATTCGTTCATACCATTCACCTTTAACCATTGGAAGCGTTGGGTTATTAAAGATGGTTTTTAGAACCATGCTTGCGGTTTCAGCCCAGTTTACGTTTTCTTCAGGACAAAATGCTGGGTTTTTATCGTTATCCACTTTACAAGGGATATGTTTCGTATAACCTGTAATGAATCCCAATTCTTTTGCAGTTTTAACAGGCTTACAATACCATTGATCAGTGGCAACATCCTGAAATGGTTTTTCTCCGTCTAAACATGGTTTAAAAGAAATGTGAGCACCATTAAGAGAGCTTATCAGCATCTCAGCACGATTAAAATTTTGACCATAACCTAAAATGTAACCCCCTTGCTTATAAATGTCTTGAAGTTTCTCAGGGGCAAGGTATGTATTATCCTCATTGTATTTAGATACACCATATCCAGACATAACTCCCCAAATGCCTAAAAATTGAGCAGCTATATGTGCTTTTTTCTGCTGCTCATCGTTAGGATTTTGGAATTCGTTGTCCTTATAAAAGAAAATTTTTCCACCTTTTTCTAAGAGGTAGGTTTGGAATTTAACAAGCCATTCTTTACCATCGGTAGTATTTTTGACCAATGTATCAGTGGTGATATTTTTACTCTCGTTATCTTTAACAAATTTTATAGCTAATGCGGCTACTTGACCCATATTAGCTCGAACAGGGTCCATCCTTAACGTTGTGTAACCCCATGCACTTGAGGACATCGCTAAAGGTACAAACATATTCGGTATATCATTTGGCATCATAGCACCCAAAGGTACAACACCAACACCAGTGGCTGTATCCAAGTATTTACCTGCGGCATCCTCTATAGGACTCGTCCCGTGAGTGTCCATGGTATATCCTGTTATTCCGACACCCTGATAAGCAAATTCTGATAATTTAGGTCGTCCACCATTAAGGAGATTACCATTCGGCTCATTAGCCTTACGTTTGAGAGTATCACTTCCAAAAAAAGTGGCTTTACCGTTAATACGACGACCTTCTCGCACATACATTCTTGCAGGAAAATTACCACGCAATGGGTCTTCTGCTTCCGTTAAGCCAATGCTCTTATTGTTATTACTTCCTGCGTCTTGCTGCACATGATAAAGCGAACACAACGTGTGATTTAAGTATCTCTCGCTGGTAGTGGTGCAAAATAGGGTGATAAGGTCTATTTAAAGAGCGGCAAGATAGGC
>DYQV01000369.1 GCA_020719105.1 Rikenella microfusus | reverse complement strand
CCATCGCACATTCACACCTTTCGCTGTGCTCAGGTATGAATAAAGCGGGTTAAATCCCTCTGGGATTTTTTTATATGCGGTCGCCTTGACTAATTTCCAATTTTCTAATCTCTATCTTCTAATCTCTAATTTCTGACTACATATATTATTATATACATATTTATCTTTTCAAATAAACTCCCCATTGAGCATTACCTCTTCAATTAAATTTGACGTATAAGCATACGGCAAATATTCAAAGGAGGGTATTTGGGTAGTTACATAAAGATTCGCCACTTTTCCACGGCAAATAGATCCATGAGTCTCCTGAATTCCCATCGCGTAAGCTGAATTAATGGTAGAAGCATTAATAACTTCCTCGGGCGTCATTTTGTAATTGATGCAACCCAACGACATTATAAATTTCATGTTTCCGGAAGGAGATGATCCCGGGTTAAAATCACTTGCAAGGGCAATGGGTAATCCGGCATCCATCATTTTTCGGACCGGTGAAAAAGGCATGTTTAAAAAAAATGCAGCCCCAGGCAATATCGTGGGCATGGTATCGGAACCCAACAACGCATTAATTTCAGCATCACCCACAAACTCCAGATGATCGACCGAAAGTGCACCATACTTAACCCCCACCTGAATACCACCAGAAAAATCCAACTCATTGGCATGTATTTTTCCACGCAATCCGTATTTGATTCCTGCTGAGAGAATTCTTTCTGTCTCATCAGGAGTAAAAAAACCTTTATCGCAAAAAACATCAATGTAATCGGCCAATTTTTCATCTGCCACCTGAGGAATCATTTCATTGATAATCAAATCGACATATTCTGATTGTCGTCCCTTAAATTCTGTAGGAACGGCATGAGCGCCTAAAAATGTAGCTTTTATTTCGAGTGGTGTAGTTTCTTTCAACCGTTTAATTACCCGAAGCATTTTCACTTCATTTTCAGTAGAAAGCCCATAGCCACTTTTAATTTCTACGGCACCGGTTCCAAAGCCAGCAATTTCATGCAAGCGCTCCATAGCCGAATCGTACAATTCATCTTCAGTAGCAAGGTGCAATCTTTTGACTGAGTTCAAGATACCACCTCCCCTTTTAGCAATCTCCTCATAACTCAATCCCTTAATTTTATCCACATATTCAATTTCGCGACTCCCGGCGTAAACCAGATGGGTATGGGAATCACAAAAAGAGGGAAGAATCATCCTACCAGTTACATCCAATTCAATGATGCTTTCCGAATCATCAAAATGCGGTAACTGTTTCATGGAACCAAAATCCTTAATTAGTCCTTCATCAACGAGTAAAAAGGCATCTTCAATACAAGGGAGCTTTGACATGTTGTTGCCAGCCACCCATTTAACAGGAGATTTTTCTACCTGAATCAGCATTTTTATGTTGGTAAACAGGGTTTTCATGATGAGAAACAATTATTAAAATATATTTCGAAAATAAGTAATGCGCTACGATCAACCTAACATTTTACCCTATTTTAAAGCAGTGTTGTTATATTTTCAAGCACTTAACATTTTCAGACATTAGGAAATTAATAATTTCTCCTTATATTAGCCTTATATGAGAGATATTTTTTAACAATTAACGTTTCAAACTCAATGATTATGAATGTATTTAAAAAGGTATCAGTTGGCTTATGTAGTGTGTTGCTTGCATTAAATTTAATGGGTCAAGACAGTACTAAAAACGAAAAGATAAAAACAGGATGGAATTTCGGTGCCATTCCGGTGATTAGTTATAACACTGACTTGGGGCTACAATACGGTGCGTTAACTAATATTTATAATTATGGCGATGGAAAAGCATATCCCATGTATTATCATTCATTTTATGCCGAAGTTTCAATGTACACAAAAGGCAGCGGAATATTCCGGGTTTTTTATGATTCCAAATTCTTAATTCCCCACATCCGGTTCACTGCTGATATGGCCTATCTTCCGGATCAAGCACTTGATTTTTATGGCTTTAACGGATCGCAAGCTGTTTTTAACAAGGATTGGGCAGACGATACCAGTGATGCTTATAAAACCCGGATGTTTTACAAACACCGCAGGAACATGTTCCGGACCAAGTTGGATTTTCAAGGAAAAACAGGAGTTAACCACTTGAATTGGGCAGCAGGATTGGTACTAAATAATATTGTTGTATCAACCGTTGACATTGAAAAACTGAACAAAGGAAAAGAGGGAGATAAAGTTTTACCTGATACGAATACCCTATTCGATAATTATGTGGATTGGGGAATTATTAAGCCCAAAGAGACAACCGGTGGTTTTTTTACTTCAATTAAAGCCGGTTTAGTTTTTGACACCCGCGACAACGAACCCAATCCCATGAAAGGAATGTGGAGCGAAGCCGTAGTTTCTCAGACATTGAATGGCGATTTTAATTATACCCGGTTGGCTTTGACTCACCGTCAATATTTTACGTTAGTTAAGAATCAACTTTCGTTTGCCTATCGTTTAGGTTATCAAGGTATAATTGCCGGCGAGGCCCCTTTTTATGGATTGCCTGAGATGGTATTTTCCTACTTACCGTCTTCAACCAGTGATGGATTGGGTGGTTCAAAATCAGTTCGGGGTATGGTTCGAAACCGCGTGGTGGGAAATGGTGTTGTTTATGGCAACCTGGAGTTTCGTTGGAAATTTGCCCAGTTTACAGCAGCAAACCAAAATATTTATTTGGCCTTAAGTCCATTTATGGATTTAGGAAAAGTGGTTCAGGAAAGAGTAGTTGAAAAATCGCTAGTTCCACTAGCTGAACAGCCCTTTTATTTTAACGAAGGTAAGGATGAACTCCACATTACCTATGGAGCAGGTTTCCGTATAGCCATGAACCAGAACTTTATCATTGCTTGTGATGCTGGTTTTCCGGCAAACAAAGAAGATGGCGATATGGGATTATATATTGGATTGAACTGGTTGTTTTAAGTTATTCATAAATTATAAATAAAAAGGCGGCAACTTATTGCCGCCTCTTTTTTACATCGCATTGAGAATATATGCAATGGTTACTCCCAAATAATTTCCCACGGCGTATCCAATAATACCAATGGTTATACCAGTAACCATTACCTGTTTATTCTTTAAAGCCCCAGCCATCATGGGCACAAATGGGGGCGAACAAATTAAGGCAGTGGATGCCGCTATCAAGGTGTCGGCATCAATTCTAAATAGTTTACTTAAAAGTGTTTTTAAAACCAACGAACCAA
>DYQV01000368.1 GCA_020719105.1 Rikenella microfusus | reverse complement strand
AAAAAAATGACTTGTCGGAGTGGACTCAAACTTCAATTTTCGATTTTGGTGAGGTTTGAATTGAAATAGAAAATGATTTGTTATGTTTCAGTAATATAATCATAAAGGCTGCCTAAACTTTTTAGACAGCCTCTTTTTTGTATAATTTGTTTCTATGTATGAATTGCAAAATGAATATACTGTAACTATTCTATCTTCCAGGTATTGCCACTATACAAAACATCATTCATACTCTTGTGTTTGGCCGATTTGCGAACCGTTTTAATTTGTTCGGTCACGCTTTCATCATAAGTAAGTGAAGCCACTTTCCTTATAATTCCCAGTGCTACCGGATAGTCGGGATATTTCATATTTGCCAGCATGAGGTGGATTCCCGGATTGGGTTCATAAGCATCGTGTACCAACAAATCTTTTTCGGTATAGTTGCCTTGTGTGAGTGATACTGCTTTTAATTTCATTCCTTCCAGTATGAGTCCTTTGTCACGGTCCTTGCCAAATATCATGGGTTCACCATGTTTCAAAACAATAGTTCGGTTGTCCTTTTCCTCTTTATCGGTTATTGCAGCATGAGCACCATCGTTATAAATAACGCAGTTTTGCAATACTTCAACTACCGAAGTTCCTTTGTGTTTGGCTGCCTCAATAAAAATATCGGTTGAAAGTTTAATATTTATATCAATAGTACGGGCAAAAAACTTTCCTTGGGCACCTATCACTAATTCTCCGGGCTGAAACGGATATTCAACCGTGCCAAAAGGTGAAGTTTTGGTAACGGCACCAAAATTAGAGGTAGGAGAGTATTGACCTTTAGTTAACCCATAAATTTGATTGTTGAAGAGAATGAGGTTAATATCAACATTCCGTCGAATTACATGAATAAAATGGTTTCCACCAATAGCCATGGCGTCACCATCGCCGGTAATTTGCCATACGCTGAGTTCCGGATTAGCAACTTTTACTCCGGTAGCAATAGCTGAGGCCCTGCCATGAATGGTATGAAAGCCATAAGTGCTCATATAATATGGAAACCTCGACGAACATCCAATTCCAGAAATTACAGCAACTTTTTCTTTGGGAATTTCTAAGTCCGCCATGGCTTTTTGAATAGTATTCAATACTGCATGGTCGCCACATCCCGGACACCATCTGACTTCCTGATCGCTTTTAAAATCTTTGGCGGTTAATTTTATAATTTCTTGTACCATGGTTATAACTCCTTCAACAATTGATTAAACTTTTCTTTTAATTCTTCTACTGTAAATGGTTGCCCTTGCATTTTATTGTATTTTGAACAATTGAAACCCGGCACGTTAACTTTCAAGTGATCAGCTAATTGTCCAAGGTTAATCTCACAAACCACAATTTGTTTGTATTTCGATAATAAGTCAATGGTGTTCTTAGGTAGCGGCCATAGATAGTTGAAATGAACAAATGCTATTTTTTTCTTTTCTTTACGTAGTTCTTTTACCGCAGAAAAAATATGGCCATACGTTCCACCCCATCCAATTACCAGAAGTTTTGCGTCGGCATCCCCTATCAGTTCCAATTCAGGTATAAAATTGGCTACTCTATTTATTTTGGTTTCACGTTGATGCGTCATTAACTCATGGTTTTTAGGAACATACGAAACTGTTCCGGTAATATCCATTTTCTCCAGTCCACCAATGCGGTGTTCCAATCCAGGAGTTCCCGGAATAGCCCATTTTCTGACAAAGGTTTCTTTATCGCGTAGGTAGGGCAGATAATTTGAATTGTTTGGATCGGCAAAGGGAATTTTTATTTCAGGAAGTTGCTCCATTTTTGGTAATCGCCAGGGTTCTGTGCCGTTGGCCAAGAATCCATCGGTTAGTAAAATTACCGGTGTCATGTGTTCCAAAGCAATCTTTGCAGCATGAAATGCATAATCGAAACAATTCGAAGGTGTACTGGCAGCCATTACAACTAAAGGAGCCTCTCCACTGCGTCCATGCAAGGCTTGCATTAAATCTGACTGCTCGGTTTTGGTAGGCAATCCGGTTGATGGACCTCCTCGCTGAACATTTACAATTACTAAAGGCAACTCTGTGATTACTGCCAATCCCGAAGCTTCTGTTTTTAAAGCTAATCCGGGTCCCGAAGTGGTGGTACATGCCAAATCACCGGCAAAAGAAGCTCCAATAGCTGAGCAAATACCTGCAATCTCATCTTCTGCCTGAAAGGTTTTTACACCCATATCTTTTCGGGCAGCTAATTCCTGAAGTATTTCAGTAGCCGGGGTAATTGGATAGGAACCACAAAACAATTCCAAACCTGATTTCTCAGCAGCTGCTATTAAGCCCCAAGCAGTAGCTGTATTACCACTTATGTTGCGGTATGTGCCCGGTTGAATTTTAGCTGGTGAAACTTTATAGTTTATAGGAAGTGCTTCAATTGTTTCAGCAAAATTGTAACCTGCATGTAAAACTCTTTTATTGGCTTCAACAACTAACGGTACTTTATAAAACTTTTCTTCAAAAAACTTTTCGGTATAGGTTAACGGGCGGTCGAACAGCCAATAAACCATTCCCAATGCAAACATATTTTTAGTTCGCATCACGCTTTTTTGATCCATTTCCAGGCTATCCAAACATTCCTTAGTTAATACAGAAATGGGAGCCTCAATAATATTGTAATCGCGTTTATTCTCGCTAATCGGATCGGATTCATAACCCGCCCGGGCTATATTTTTATCGGTAAAAGCATCAATATTTACTATTATGGTTCCACCCTTTTTTACCCATTCCAAATTTGCTTTTAATGCAGCAGGATTCATGGCTACCAGTACATCGGCATAATCGCCGGGTGTATTTACTTCCGATGATCCAAAATGCAATTGAAAACCCGATACACCACCCACAGTTCCTTGGGGTGCCCTAATCTCAGCCGGATAATCAGGAAAAGTTGAAACATCGTTCCCAAATAGTGCCGATGTATGTGAAAACTGCATTCCGGTAAGTTGCATTCCATCACCAGAGTCTCCTGAAAAGCGGATAACCACTTGTTCTTTTTCTACTAGATTGGCTTTTTTGTTCATATTTTATGGTAATTGATTGTAGTATTTTTTAAGGGAGCAAAGTAACTAAAAAATATTTTAGTTGATACGGCTATGTATTGTAGAACATACACAAATAGGGATATTGAATTGCATAATTTTAATATTTTGGAAAATGAGAGGGTGGAAAGGTCACAGGGTAACAAGGTGAAAA
>DYQV01000367.1 GCA_020719105.1 Rikenella microfusus | reverse complement strand
CCATCGCACATTCACACCTTTCGCTGTGCTCAGGTATGAATAAAGCGGGTTTATTGATAATTAAGCGGTAGATGCAAAACTATAACCAGCGGTCTTCCAATATTTCTCCTTTTGAACTTACCGTTAATAGTTTCACGGGAACTTTCCGTTGTGATTGTCCTATAGCTGTTTGTACAATTTGCAATAATCCACCACAACACGGTACTTCCATTTTCATTAACGTTATTGTATTAACATGTGCTTGATCAATGAGATGCACCAATTTTTCAACATAAACTTCTTTATTGCTGTCGAGCTTTGGGCAAGCAATGGCCAGTTTCTTGCCTTTTAAGTATTTGGTGTGAAAATTTCCCAAAGCATACGCTACACAATCGGCTGAAAGCAGAAGGTCACACTCTTGAAAAAATGGGGCCATGGGGTTAATCAAATGCATCTGAACCGGCCAATGGCTCAATTGTGAGGTTAAATTGCCTGAATTACTTGCTGTTGCAACCGATTCAGGTATAAATGACTTAGCTGCTGAACCAGGACATCCACAGCCCAAGGTTTCTTCCTTTTTAGCAACGATAAGATTTTGTAAATAAGGATTGGTTTGGGGTTCTTTTTTGGGTCCATGTTGTTGCACCTCATGCAGCAATTCATTCACATCAAATGCAATATTGGCAGCATTAGCTCTCAAATAATCAAACGCCTGATGCACAAATTCCTGCTGTTGGTGCTCTTTCAAATGTTTCAAATGTGCAGCCACTACATTTCTTCCCGCCTTTAGCATTTCTATAATAGCAATCACTTCATCATAAGCCTCAGCCTCACGTTCTTCAATTTCAATGGCACCAACCGGGCAGTGGCCAATGCAAGCTCCGAGTCCATCGCACATAAGCTCACTAATTAGAGTAGCTTTACCATCAATCATCTGCAATGCTCCTTCATGGCAGTTTGGAATGCAATGGCCACATCCGTTGCAAAGTTCCCTGTCAATTTTTACTATTTCACGTTTCATATCTTAAAGTGTTTTGGATACTATTTTAATCCTGCAAATTTCAGATATTTTTGTATTTTATTTTGTATCAAATGTTACACATCAAAAAATAAGTAGTAATTTTATTCTTCAAAAGTATAAATTGCAACCTTTTTTATGTACCATCACATCGCAAATAGTCCTGTTTTTAAGGGTTTAGCACCCGATACAATTGAAACATTATTGAAAAGTGTGCCGTTTAGAATAAAGAATGTAAATGAACAGCAGGTTATTGCCCAGCGTGAAGATGAATGTGTCAATTTAATACTGGTAGTTCATGGTAGTGTTAGGGGAGAAATGCTCGATTATTCAGGCAAAATTCTTAAAGTAGAAGATATTTATGCCCCCAGGCCTATTGCTGCCGCTTTTTTATTTGGACAGAATAACCGCTATCCCGTAGATGTAATCAGCAATGAGGAAACAACACTACTTGTTATTCCAAAAGAATCGGTTTTAAAACTATTTCAGCAAAGTGAACTATTTTTAAAAAATTACCTGAATGCAATTTCAAATCGGGCTCAATTTTTAAGCCAGCGCATTTGGTTTTTATCATTTAAAACCATAAAAGAAAAATTGGCTCAATATATTTTAAATCTGTCAACTAAAGACAGCAGCCGGGTTTTGTTACCGCTCACCCAAAAAGAACTGGCTGAATACTTTGGAGTAACCCGACCATCACTTGCAAGAGCCTTGGGAGAGCTTGAAAAAGACCAGATAATTGAGGCCAAAGGAAAAGAGATTGTTATTTTAAACCGGACGTTGCTTATTCAATTACTCAACTAATCGAAAAAACAGAGAAACTCAATTTAAGAATGCTAACCAATAAAATTAAAAACAATGAAGGCAACTAAATTATTCAGATTCAGCATTATTACTATAATACTGATTTCATATCATCAAAATCTTTTTTCGCAAAATATGGATTCCGATTCGTCGGCGTACCAATTCACTAGTAAAACTGATTTGGCGGCTACTTCAGTTAAGGATCAATATCGCACAGGTACTTGTTGGGTTTTTTCAGGGTTATCATTTATTGAATCGGAATTATTGCGTATGGGCAAAGGGGAGCACGATTTAGCTGAAATGTATTTGGTTAAAAAAGATTACCATGCCCGGGCCATAGATTATGTTCGCTGGCAAGGTGCCAAGAATTTTGGGGGAGGTGCTGAATCAAATAATGTATTCGACCGGATTAAAGAATCGGGTATCGTTCCGGAGTCTGAATTTCCTGGACTAAACTACGGCGAAAAGAAACATGTTCATGGTGAAATGGATGAGCTTTTGGATGCTTATGTAAAAGCGGTAGTTTCAAACAAAAACAATAAACTTTCGCCGGCATGGATTAAAGGATTTGATGGTATTTTGGATGCCTACTTAGGTGTCGGGCCAACAACATTTAATTACAATGGAAAGAATTATACACCGGGTTCGTTTCGAGATGATTTGGGCATCAATCCCGATGATTATATTGAGATAAGTTCGTTTACTCATCATCCGTTTTATCAGCATTTTGTGATGGAGGTTCCTGATAATTGGTCGTTGGGATTGGTTTATAATGTGCCATTGGAAGAACTCTTGCAGATTGCTTATTATTCTTTAAATAATGGCTATACCGTGCTTTGGGGAAGCGATGTAAGTGAGAATGGTTTTTCGCATACAAATGGCGTTGCTATTGTGCCGGAGGATGATATTGCCGAAATGAGCGATAACGAGCGGTTGAAGTGGGAACGTTTAACAGAAAAAGAGCGAAAAGAACAATTGTATAGCTTTAAAGAAATAGTTACAGAAAAAACCATAACCCAGGAATTACGTCAGGAGGCGTTTAATAACTATCAAACAACAGACGATCATGGAATGCACATTACCGGCTATGCTACTGATCAGAAAGGGAACAGGTATTTTAAAGTAAAAAATTCATGGAATACTGATAATAGGTATCAAGGGTATTTTTATGCCTCTGAAAATTGGTTTCTCTATAAAACACTTTCCGTTGTAGTGCATAAAGATGCGGTACCAAAGGAAATTTTAAAGAAATTGAAACTATAATTTAGCAGGGTGTAAACTAGACCAATCCACAATTTGAACCAATTAATGAGGAGCTTTCTGTATTTGGAGGTAACCTCTTGATTAGATGTATCAAATATATCCCCGTTATTTATTAACCCGGATTATTCATGAATAATCCTGACGATTAAGCTATTCCACAAAA
>DYQV01000027.1:1474-14778 GCA_020719105.1 Rikenella microfusus | reverse complement strand
TAGGTAAATGAACTGTTTAGGTTTGTTTGGATCAATCAATCGCAATGGAAGAACCGCGCAAAAAGAAAATAACCCGACAAGGGCTCCGTCAGACATTTAAATTATACCGTTACATTGCACCTTACAGAACCGAGTATTTTATCGGGATTTTATTTTTATTGGGTTCAAGCCTTGCAAACTTAGCTTTTCCCAAGCTTTTGGGCGATTTGGTCAATTCGGGAACCCAAGGCACTTTAAGCAGCGATATAAACCGCATCGCTTTAATATTGGCGGGTTTACTCCTGGTGCAATCGGTATTCTCCTATTTTAGGGTAGTGCTTTTTGTAAATGTTACGGAAAAGGCTCTGGCATTGCTTCGTCGCGATACTTACAACCACTTGATAAAACTGCCCCTGCGGTTTTTTGAGAAACATCGGGTGGGGGAGCTCAACAGCCGCATTTCGTCCGATATTTCGTTATTGCAGGAAACCCTTACCAGCACCTTGGCAGAGCTTATTCGGCAAGTTATCATTATCATAGGTGGTATTGCTTTGTTGGCAGTTACTTCCATTAAACTTACCCTGTTTATGTTGGTGATATTGCCTCCGGCCATGATAGCCGCCCGTTTTTTTGGAAAGTTTATCCGCAAGTTCTCCAAAGATGTGCAAAGTCAGGTAGCTGATTCCAATACAGTTGTTGAAGAAACCCTGCAAGGAATACATAGCGTAAAATCGTTTACCAACGAGGAATACGAAATGCAACGCTACAGCAAACGTACCCAGGAGATTGCCGATTTGGGTATTACCAGCGGGAAATACCGGGGAGCCTTTTCGTCCTTCATCATATTTGGATTGTTTGGTGCCATAGTTGCCGTTATTTGGCAAGGTTCGGTGCTGTTGGCCAAGGGCGAACTGGTGGCCGGCGATCTATTTTCATTTGTCATTTATTCGGTTTTTGTTGGAGGAACGATAGGTGGACTGGCATCGGTTTTTGCCAGTATCCAGAAATTCATTGGAGCCACCGAAGCGCTTTTTGAACTCTTCGACGAAGAGGAGGAAAACCTGACACCCATTCAACCTTTGACTTGCGACGAATTGTTGAAAGGAGAAATTGTCTTTAAAAACCTTTCGTTTAGCTACCCAAACCGCGACGAACAAGAGGTGTTGACTAACCTGAACCTTACCATTGCCGTTAACCAGCAAATAGCATTGGTAGGACCCAGCGGTGCCGGTAAATCAACGCTGGCTGCTTTAATTCTGCATCTTCACAATCCCACAGCGGGAGAAATCTTTTTTGATGGAAAAGAGAGCCGTACCATTCCTTTGACTGTGTTGCGTAGCCAGATAGCGCTGGTGCCGCAGGATGTGTTTCTTTTTGGCGGAACCATCCGTGAAAATATTGCCTATGGAAAACCTGCGGCTACCGAGGAGGAAATATACGAAGCGGCCAATAAAGCCAACGCACTTGAGTTTATTGAACGTTTTGCTGAAAAATTCGAAACGTTGGTAGGAGAGCGGGGAACCCAGCTTTCAGGAGGCCAACGGCAGCGCATTGCCATTGCCAGGGCAGTGCTCAAAAACCCACGGATATTGATACTCGATGAAGCTACTTCTTCCCTCGATTCGGAATCGGAGCGACTGGTGCAGGATGCTTTGGAAAAACTGATGAAGGGGCGCACATCTATCGTAATTGCCCACCGGTTATCTACCATCCGAAAAGCCGACCAAATATGGGTGCTCGACAAAGGAACCGTGGTAGAGAAAGGCACCCACAATGAGTTAATGCTAATAGAAAGTGGTATTTACCGGAATTTGAGCGAATTGCAATTTGTTGGTTAAAAATTACAAGGTTACTTTTAATAAATAATTAGATATCAAATGGAACTTAAAATAGAAAAACTCCCTTTTGGCGCTCGTCCCGAAACCAATGGTCCGGATAATGAAATCTACCATTATTTGGGCGAAAAGGGAGTGCGTAAATTGGTATCTGACCATTATGAACTGTTAGTTCAAAGTGAAATCAAGGACTTATTTCCGCCAAAGGGAATGGGGTTGGAGCTGGCTAAAAAACGTTCCGCCGACTTTTTTATCCAAAAACTGGGTGGCCCCGAATACTTTAACCAAACCCGTGGAAAACCTATGTTGGCAAGCCGGCATCAGCCATTTAAAATTACCCCCGAAGCCCGTTTGGTTTGGTTGGATTGTTACCGGCAACTTTTGCCCAAGTTGGAAGCGCCCGAACCATTAATAATGGCCTATTGGAACTATTTGCACGATTTTTCAAATTGGATGGTAAACACTCCGGAATAAATACTACCCAAATTGAGCGATTTGAAAAGACAAATCACTCGATCGCCTGAGAAATTGTAAGCAATTCACTTTTAAACTATTCCCTTGTTTTTTGAATTGCAACAATTTCTAGGTCGGGGTTCTACCTAAAAAGTGGAAGTGTTGTTGGGTTAATTCATCAACACCAGCTTTTTAACATGCCGTGATGCAGGTGTCTTTAACTCTACCAAATAAATACCGACGGGTAAATTCCCGGCATCCCAATTCCGGGTGTAAGAATTTGGGGCAAGCGTTCCGTTTTCTATAACAGCCAGTTGCTTTCCGGTTAAATCCATCACATACAGTTGCACTTCTGTTTCCCGGTTGAGTATAAAGGAAATGGAAGTTGAACTATTGAATGGGTTGGGGCCAATTTGCAGTTCCGTTAAATTCGCAACCTTTTGAATCGTTGAATTTCCAGTCAGCGAAGGCTTCCCAGCTTCCAACCAGGCATTGTACATTAGTTCAGCCAATGCATGTGAAGCACTTTTAAATAAAATAGGTGTAAAATATTGCGTTTTGGACCAAAGGGTATCTTTATATGCAATGGAGCTTGTACTACCTGTAATACTTTGGGCATAAGTATCAGCCAACAAAATGGAATCAACATATTTGTAATGAACATACATATAATTGAACACATAATCACTTACATTGGCTATGGGGTCAATGGGTTCACCCGTATATTGTATTTGGTTAATATGGTAGTTAATCATGGTGGATTCGTACCGGGAATGAATGCCTGTATTACCTGTATATTGGCCGTTGTAGTTTCGGGTAATATGGAGTGGCATGTGTCCATCAGCAACGTAGTGGGTAAGGTCGGCAGCATAATATTTGGCTTGGTCCCAGTTTTCAAGCCTTAAATATTTTACCAATGAATCATAAGTATGTAGGGTGGCCCATGGTAAAACGCCATTGTCAAAAACCACGCTTTGCCCATGTTGTGCGATCAAGTCGGTCAATGATTGCGAAATAAATCCGTCTCTAATAAATTCAGGATAGTTATCAATGTCAATATAATGCCTCGATCCTTCATAAGGGTCACTATCTTTTCTTGCGTCGGCATCGGAACTGTGCGCAGCCATGTAGGGTAACCAATCAGTAAAGGGCTGCATTTCCTGGTTAAATGAAAGGGCTGCATTTTGAGTAATACTGTAATGTCCCGTTGAACCCCAGCTAATGAGTAAAAATGAAAAAACAGTAAGGATGGGTATGGATAGGAAAAGACGTTTTAATTGCATTGTATATAAATGTTAGGTTTTAATAGCTGACAAATGTAGCAAGAATAGTCTATTATCCTAAATTTAAGTTTAACATTAGGATTTTATAAAAATACAACCCACAGGATTACTACCTGAATCAATTGTATTTCACATGAATAAACTATTGACTAATTATTTAATGCAGATACTTCTGCATTAACACCAATAAAATTAAGTCATATAGGTTTTACTTTATCACCCTAAATGTAAATTTTACTGCTACCGCGCCCTTTCCACTAACTTTTCGCGGTCGAGGGTAATCAAATGTCCTATTGGTTTTCCATTGCGGTAGGTAATAACCCGAAGCACAATGGGTCCTTCGGGCAGTTCAACCGGACTGATATATCGGTTGGAATAGCTATCGGGCATAGTGCCATTAATTGAATAGAAAATATCGATATCCGCCATTTCAGCGCCCAATTGTAGCATAAGCTTACCATCTATTAGGCTGGTTGTTACAATTGCATCATAAACCGCACGCGAGTAATTAATGTTGGCTACATCGGCACGGTCAAAGTGCGTTTCCATCCTTTGGGCAAAATCGGGCCAGTTTTTTATTACTTTTGGCGTCCAAAAAACTTCCGATAAAGCCCATGCTCTGGGGTAGGTCATGTATTGGGCATATCGCATCGTGGGAACTTGTTCGGTCCAAAGGTTGCCCTGTCCTCCCAAAATGTATTTGGCATCCACGCTATCGGGAACGGGCTCAAATAGGTAGCTTTTGCTCACGCGCAAACCAGCATAGATGGGAGGATCGACGGTACTTTCCCCTTGATTGAAATCGAGATAAACATAAGGTGCCGGGGTCATAACCGAGGAGTAACCTTTTTTTGCAGCATCAATGCCACCTTGCATGCCATGCCAGCTCATTATTACCGATTCCGATGAAGTGCTTCCACCCAAAATTTCTTCCCATCCAATGAGTTTTTTTCCTTTGGATTGGATTATTTTTTCAACCCGGCCGGTAAAATAATTCTGTAACTCCTTTACATCAGTGGTGTTCAGTTTTTTCAACAGTGCCTGACAATTGGCATCGTTAGCCCAATAACCGTGGTAGCACTCATCGCCACCGACATGAATATAAGCACTTGGGAAAAGCTGGGCTACTTCGGTAAAGACTTTATCAATAAATTCGTAAATTTTTTCGTCTGATGGATTTAGCGTGTTGTCAATTAACATTTTGAAGGTTCCATCCTCATACCATTCGGCAAAATTGGTTCCGGGATCAACTTTTACGCTGGTATCTTTGGTGCAGCATAACTCCGGATAAGCCGCAATAGCTGCCATGGAATGTCCGGGAATATCAATTTCAGGAATAATGGTAACATGTCGTTCCTGCGCAAATTTTACAATTTCACGGATATCTTCTTGTGTATAAAAACCGCCCACCGTAGCGGCTTCTCCGGGTATTGGTTTAGTCCGGTTGCCAAAGGTACCCGCCCGTTCAACGCGCCAGGCACCAATTTCAGTGAGTCTGGGTAACGATTTTATTTCGATGCGCCAACCGTTGTCATCGGTGAGGTGCCAATGAAGTGTATTATATTTCAATCTCGAAATTTGTTCAATATAGGTTTTTACCTCTTCTTTGGTGAAGAAATGGCGACTTACATCGAGCATAATACCACGCCAGCCAAAACGGGGATAATCAATTATATTGATGCAAGGAATAGTCCAGTTAATAGTTTCTTCTTTTTTGCTTTCAATCTCTTTAGGTAAAAGTTGCAACAGTGTTTGGATGCCATAATATAAACCTGCAGTTTTATTGGCTGTTATAACAACTCCCTTTTTTGTAACTTCTAAAACATATCCTTCTTGCCCTATTTGAGGATTGGCAACATCGTTCAACTGAAGTTGGATGGAACCGGCTGTTCCTAAAACCGGTTTTAAATTGAACCCTGTTGGGGTGTTCAATTTTTGGGTAAGTAAACCGGCCAAAAAACTAGCTTCGGCCAGGTTATAGCTTATTGTGGTTTTATTGGTAAGCTCGTACCATCCTTCAGATTGTTTTAACTCCACCGGCTGCGGAATCAACTGTATCGGATTCTTTTGTGCTTTAACCAAGGTTATTGCTAAATAAGACAGGATGAATATTTTTGTTTTCATATAGTAGAATTTCATTTTTGTGTACCAAACTTATTGAAATTATATGGATTCTTTTCAAAGGGAGCAAAAAAAACGCAAAGAAACCAATATTCCTTTGCGCTATCATTGAATGGGATAATACTTTTATTTCTTATTTGCAATCAAATATTCGGCTATCTGCACAGCATTCAATGCGGCTCCTTTGCGTATTTGGTCGCTTACACACCAGAACGTTATTCCGTTAGGGTTGGTCAAATCTTTGCGGATGCGCCCCACGTAAACATCATCTTTGCCGGCCACATCCAGCGGCATTGGGTATTCTTTGCTTGCCGGGTTATCAATTACCGTAATTCCCTGCATTTTTTTGCACTCTGCACGGAATGCTTCGGGCGAAACCGGTTTCTCTGTTTCGGCCCAAACCGACTCCGAATGGGCACGCATTACCGGAACCCGTACACAGGTAGAGCTTACCTGTATATCGGAATGCATTATTTTGCGGGTTTCGTTGTACATTTTCATCTCCTCTTTGGTATAACCGTTGTCGGTGAAAACATCAATATGAGGGATAACATTGAATAACAGCTGATAGGCAAATTTATTAACGGTAAGGTCTTTTCCTTCCACAAATTCGGTAACCTGCTCTTCCAGTTCGGCCATTCCCATGGCACCTGCGCCACTGGCCGATTGGTACGATGATACATGTACCCGTTTAATGTGTGAAAGGTTCTCTAATGCTTTTAAGGCCACCACCATTTGAATGGTAGTGCAGTTGGGGTTTGCTATTATATTACGGGGATGGTTTAACGAATCGGCTGCATTCACTTCGGGCACTACTAATGGAACATCGGAATCCATACGAAAAGCGCTGGAGTTATCAATCATAATGGCTCCGTGCTTAGTTATAGTGGTTGCAAATTCTACAGAAGTGCTTCCCCCGGCTGAGACCAATGCAATATCAATATCTTTGAAATCATCGTTGTGTTTCAATTCCTTTACGGTTAGTTTTTTACCCTTAAAATCATAAACTTGTCCTGCACTACGCGCTGAACCAAACAGCACCAACTCATTAAAAGGTAGATTCCTTTCATTTAAAATGTTTAAAAATTCCTGGCCAACCGCTCCGCTGACGCCAACAATGGCAATTTTCATAATGTTTCGTTTAAATTTTTTTAGTATTTATTACCAAAAGTCACTTGTTTCATTGTTTCTATGGAATAATAATAGTTAAGACAAAATTTATTTATTGTTTTTAACAAGCTATAATTCAATTTGTTGATTTTTGTCTTACTTCTCAATTCTCATAATCTGTTGATCTATTGTATTATGTTTCGATGATTTTTAATAACTTTCCAAAAATAGTAGCTTTCCATAACAATTTCATATTGAAAATGAAAAAAATTACACTTTTATTGATATTTGGCTTAATTGCTTTCAAATTGTCGTTTTCGCAGTTGGTTTCTTATGATTTTAATACCAGCCCATACTTAAATGCATCATTTATTTCAGATCATTGCTTGGCATCTTCCATAGCTCTTTCATCAGGAACCATAAGTACCAACAAAACCACTTCAGCATTTCCCGATTTACCCTATATTGAAGGCTCTGGCGGATGGACGGCAACCACTCTAAGTTCGGCAAAGAATTTTTACATTACCCTTACTGCACAAACCGGGTATTTAATTACTTTGAATTCTATTTCCATTGAGGCATTGGTAAGCAGTGCCGGTCCATCCGATTTAAGCATTCTAATTAACGACAGCATAGTGTTTACTGATACAGCACCAATTGCTATTGCACAGATAAATCAGCCAGTTACTGGTTTTACAGGGCTTGCAACTGTAACCGTAAAAATCTGCGGTTGGAACAACGGGTCTAGGGTTACATCGGGTTCAGGGTTACTGAAAATTGATAATTTGATTGTGGATGGTATTTTAGAAGCCATACCGGCCAAGGATTCAACTTCTTCGGTATCATTGGGTAATTTTCCAATACCAGCTACCATATCCTCACTTAATACCATTTCAAATCCAATTAAATTGATGGAATTGGTTTTCACCGATTCCGCTTCGGGCGATGGGGTGCCAACAATCATTGATAGCATCCGGTTGGTTGCCAATGCATTCAATCAATTATCTGATTGGACCAAAGTGTATGATCAAGTTGTATTGAAAGGAACTCAATTTCCCGATGGGATATTGGGAACCGTTGAAAAAGATGCCATCCGTTTTAATACCTCTGGTTTTTTATATGTGGACGAAGGCCTTGAAAACAAAGTGAACTGTGAATTGTGGGTTTCGATTAAAAAAGAACTGCCATCAGCCGATAATCGTCTTCTTGGGTTTTATGTCGATTCTACCTTGATATTTTGCGCCTTTCAAGGCTCACAGATTCATTTTGGAAAAGCTTCTACTGGTTTAAACCAATTGAAAATTGAAGTTATCGGAAGCCAAGCTCAAGTGCGGGTTTCGGATGACTTGCTTTATACCGACTCCATTTTTTTTGTTGAAGTTGAAATAACCGATGTCAATGGGAACCGTGATTTGGATGATGTTAGTTCAATAATTCTTTCTGCACAAACTGATGAAGGCATTTTAACCTCTGATTTGGGACTCAATGGTAATTTAGAAAAGGGTGCATTTACTTTTAATAAGTTGTATTTTTCAGGTGCCGACACCGTAGTTTTTTCAATTCTTTCCGAAAGTTTAGGAACCTTCTCATCCAAACCGATTTTTGTTGGACATCCATTTTTCTCAGATAATTTTGAACAGAACAATTTGAACCAATGGTTTCACAATTCTGACTGGAAGGTCTCTGATGAATATCCGTTGGAGGGAAATTACTCTTTAAAGCATAATATAAATGGGGTTGAAGGTTACAGTTACGTCAATTCCGGTTTTAATAGCCCAGGACTTGACAACGGCCGGATGGTCTGGCGAATGGTGCTTCAGAATGGAAATTTCGATCCCACATCATCCAACCGGTTTTGGTATTATGTAATGGCTTCCGATTCCAATTTATTGACCCCCAATATTCACGGATATGCCGTGGGCGTTAACCTTAGCGGAAGCACCGATTCCTTGTCGCTTTGGAAAGTGATGGAAGATGGGACCAGGCATTTGCTTATTAAATCGGGTCTTGATTGGGATGCTACCGATACAGTCGCTATTGAAGTGGTTCGTGATGTTTCCGGTTTTTGGCAATTAGGCTGGCAGACAGGAAATCAATTTACACAAATGGCTTATTCCCCAAATGTGGAAGATGTTTTGACGGATAGTTTGCTCTATCACGGACTGGTATTCCAATACAGCAGTACCCGTGCGGGATTGCTTTGGGCCGATGGATTCAATTTTTTTCAGTTAAATTCTCCTCCTGTTTTTTTAAAGGCACAAGGAATCAATTCCAAAACCGTAGTGTTGACATTTTCTGAAAATATAACTGATGCTGCTGCCGGGAACACTTCCAATTTTAATATCAGTTCATTATCCGATTCCGGCATTTCCATTGATTCTACCGTATTGAATCCGGCCAACCATCAACAAGTATTTCTGTATGTAAATCAGCTTAAAACTGCCGACTACCAAGCACATGTTAACGGGTTAACTGATGAAGAGGGAAGTGCCATGGGACTGCAATCAAAAGGTTTTTCCTTCCGGATTCCGGCCATTTCCGGTGATGTGGTATTCAACGAAATTTTGTTCGACCCAACACCCGCTGTTGATTTGCCTGAATACGATTTTTTGGAGTTGTACAACCAGGGCGAAAATCCATTTTACTTGGGTGGATGGCAACTGGATATCAATGGGGTGATTAAAACTTTTCCCGATTCCATCATCGAAAAGGGGGAATATTTGATAGTAACCAGCTCTGCTGCGGTGCTTCAGTTTCAGGTTTTTGGAAAGTCTTTGAGTGGCATCTCTACCACCGATTTAACCAATGCCGGTAAATCCTTAAAGTTGACTTCCCATGATGGAACCTTAATTGATAGCTTATTTTATAGTCCCTTTTGGATTACCGATGAAAACAAAACCGATGGAGGTTGGTCGCTGGAACGCATCGACCCTAAGAATTATTGTGGTTCATCGGGCAACTGGACTGTTTCCATGGCTCCGGAAGGGGGAACACCCGGAAAAGCAAACTCGGTTGCGGCCTTTAATCCTGACCTGCTTTCTCCTTTTATAAGTTCGTTTCAAATAGGTTCAGCAAATACACTAACACTCATTTTAAGCGAACCAATAGTTGAGAAATCCTATACTGAATTATTGAACTTTTATTTAGATTCCATTGGGAATCCTGATTCCGTTCAATTTGATGGTGTGTCAGGAAATGTTTTGGAATTATATTTTCATCAGAATTTTGAATCGCCCAAAACCTATCAATTAACAGTTAAAAACCTTTCCGATCCTTGTGGAAATGTTTCATCCGATACCGTTTTGGAATTCCTGTATTACTTGCCGCAACCCAACGACATCATTATTAATGAGATTATGGCCGACCCCAATCCGCCGGTTGAATTGCCCTTGGTATCTTATCTTGAATTGTATAATCGGAGTACATTTACTATCGATTTGCAGGATTGGAAGCTCTTTTATGGAGAATATTTCAGAACCCTAAAACCGTTCCAATTAAAAAGCGGGGATTATCTGTTGCTTTGCCCTTCCGGTATAGGCGAAGAGTTAATGCCTTTTGGTGATGTGATGGATATTTTAAGCAGCACTGCATTGACCACTACAGGAAAACTGCTGCAATTGCAGGATTCATCGGGGCAATTGATATCGGAAGTTGATTACAGGAAAAGCTGGTATGGCACTCCAGATAAAGAGGATGGCGGTTGGTCGCTGGAACGGATTGATCCGGATAATTTATGCAGTGGCAGTTTTAATTGGATAGCTAGTTCTGATAATAGGGGAGGAACCCCCGGAATGCCTAATGCGGTTTATGCACCAAATTTGGATGCTGTAAAACCAAAAGTAACCTTTTGGAACATAGTGGATACCCAACGAATCTATGTGGAGTTTTCGGAACCGATTATAAATTCACAATTATCGGATTCGATTCATTATGTTTTACATGGCACTTACTTGCCGGTAACTGGCGTAACCCCCGATATACCTGCAGTGGAATTATTTTCGGCAAAACCTTTTATTCCGGGTAAGAGTTACACTTTCAAAATAACCGGGTTGAATGATTTATGCGGCAACCCTATGAAGGACACGCTGCTTTCTTTTGTTTTCAATTCCATTTCCCCCAACGATTTGGTGTTTACCGAAGTGATGATTGACGAAACGCCTTCGGAAGGGCTACCGGAACGGGAATATATTGAATTGTATAATCGCAGCGGAAAAACCATTGAATTGGAGAACTGGAAACTGATGATGGGTGGCAAGTCGAAGCCATTGCCACGTTATCAAATCAGACCCAAAAACTATTTGGTTTTATGCGCTGAAAATGCAGCCTTGGAACTGCAATCATTTGGGAACACATTGGGAATACCGGGTTTTTCCTCCTTGCCTAATGAATATGGAGCCCTTCAATTGTTGGACACCATGGATCAGAAAATTTGTGAATTGTATTATTCCAACACTTGGTTTCAGGATTCGGAGAAAGATAATGGAGGCTGGTCGCTGGAAATTATTGATAGGGAAAGAACCTGCGGGCCCTTGTATAATTGGAAAGCCTCGGAGAGTGGGAATGGCGGAACGCCCGGGAAGGTAAATTCGGTTGATGCGCCCAATTTGGATGCCCTGGCGCCATCCATAAAAGATGTAATTCCCATTTCGGGGCAACAGGTTTGGTTGGAGTTCTCTGAAACCCCGGAATTCGATAGTAAATTGGATCGGAACAATTATCAAGTTAATTCTTTGGGAATTCCACAGTCGGTTCAAACCGACAGTATAAACGATGCCCGTGTATTGCTTATTTTTACAGGAATCATGGAATCAGGTCAACTGCAGCAGTTGCAAGTAAAAAATGTAGTCGATTATTGCGGAAACTCTATTACCGATACCACCATTGAATTTGAACAGTTTACACCTGAATTGTACCAAGTGGTAATCAACGAAATAATGGCTACTCCAACGCCATCAGTCGGTTTGCCCGAAGCGGAATATTTGGAATTGTACAATTCCTCCGAGCACAGCATCCACCTATATCAGTGGACCTTAAAAATTGGAAGTTCGGTAAGGGAATTGCCGTATGGGTTGTTTCCGCCTAAAAGTTATCTGATACTCACCAGCAAAGTGAATGGCAGTCTTTTCACCGATTATGGAAATGTATTAGAAGTTGAGAACCTTCCATCACTCTCGGGTACGGGAAATGCTACGTTGTACCAAGGCGGTGAGCGTTTTATGTGCAGTACCGGTTGGTCATCATCTTGGTTTTTCGATGATTTTAAAGGCAATGGAGGGTTCAGTCTGGAACGCATTGACCCCAACAATGCCGATGAAACCCAAAGCAATTGGAACGAAACCTTTTCAGAAAAAGGTGGGACACCCGGCCGGCAAAACTCGGTTTATAGAGTGAACCCGGATGTTACAGCCCCAAATTTGATGAGAGCTTATCCAATGAACGATAGGGTAGTGCGCATCGAGTTTTCGGAGCCTATGGATTATGAATCAATTAATTATACTGATTTTCAAATAATAAACCAGCCTGAAATCATGAAACAAATGGTTTCATATCCGCCGAACCTTTGGTATCTCGATTTGTTTTTAAATAGTCCGTTGCAAAATGGGGTAACCTATTATTTAAAAGCCGATGAAAGCGTGAATGATTTGGCAGGCAACCAGTTGCGAACAAGTGAAGCTAAATTTGCGTTGGCAAGCAAAGCACCAACAAATGGAGTGGTAATTAATGAATTGCTTTACAATCCCGGGCCAACAGCGGCTGACTTTGTGGAACTTTATAACCGCAGCGCTTTTCCGGCAAATTTGAACCAGTTCCTGTTGGCATCGCGCGATGATGATGGGAATTTAAAGGGTTTATATCCGGTTTCACCTTTTGGTACCATTGTTTTCCCAAGTGAATATGTAGTTCTGACAACCAACGGGCAGGCAATTCAGAATACTTACTTTTTAAGTAATGAACAGGCTTTTTACGATATGCAAACCCTGCCATCGTTTGCCGATGATGCCGGTACAGTGGTGCTTTTGGATACATCGGGAATAGTAATCGATGAATTCCATTATACCGATGATATGCAATTTCCATTGTTACAAACTACTGAAGGAGTGAGTTTGGAGCGGGTTCATTTTGACCGCCCCACGAACGAAAAGTCAAACTGGCATTCTGCATCGGAGCCTTCTGGGTGGGCTACACCTGGGTACCAAAATTCCATGTTTGCAGAATTAAACCCATCCGAATCAGAAGTTCAGTTGGAACCGGAAGCTTTTTCGCCTGATAACGATGGGTACAATGATTTACTGAATATTCATTACCAATTCAATGAACCGGGTTATGTGGCTACCATTTCTATTTTTGACGATAAGGGAAGAAAAGTGCGAACCCTGACACAAAATGAATTGCTGAGCACCCAAGGAATCCTGACATGGGATGGGTTGACCGATGATAAAACAAAAACCCCAATGGGAATTTATCTGGTATATTTCGAAATCTACAACCTGCAAGGCGACTTATTAAAATATAAGAAAGTATG
>DYQV01000027.1:0-1374 GCA_020719105.1 Rikenella microfusus | reverse complement strand
GAAGACCTAAGTTAGAAGTTATAGATTAGAAACCAGAAACCAGTGACCAGAAACCCATAATATGAATTTAACCTTAACACAAATATAGCGCAACCAAAACATCATGGCTATCCTCAACCAAATAATAGTATTACACGGACTCAATGCGGATTATTTGTTTAACCCCTCATCCCCGAAATCGCACATACGGAAGATATCAAAATTCAGCCGTGTGTATAAGGGGGAATCCAGCGAGGGAAACCCCGTGGTGATAAAAATGCTGCCATCGGAATTGGCCGCCAACCCGGTGGAAGTGGAACGGTTTAAAAGCGAAATAAACTGGTATGGGTTACACCCTAATTTATTGGCACCTTTTGAGTATATTTTTCAAGATAACCACCATTACCTGATATTGGAATTTGTTAAAAACATTGATTTAGGCGAATACATCCGGCACCGCAGAGCTTTTAAGAGAACCCGCATCCGCTTGGCCATAGAATGCGGTTTGCAGTTATTAGATGCCTTGGAAGCTATTCACAGCAAGGGTTTTATCCATACCGATATTAAACCGGCCAATGTATTGTTGTTAACCAACCGGGCGGGGTATCCCGATTATAAAAATCCTCTGTTTCAGTTGATCGATTTTGGTATGGTACGTAAATATGACGAAAGTCCCATCCCAAATTCAGAAAGAACCCGCAGGCCTTTTGTATTGCTATATTCTCCACCCGAGCAGGTTTTGGGTTTTCATGAATTGGTTGGCTTTCATTCCGATATGTACAACATAGCCTTATTGCTTTACGAGATGATTACCAAAGAACCTGCTTACGAAAGCCGCATTTCGGTCAAGTTGATGTTGCTTCAAACTTCATTTCCATTGCCTGTTAAGAAAGTAATACCTGAAGAATTGATGGAAATATTGTTGAAAGCTGCTTCGAAATACCATTTTAAAAAGCCACCCAATCATTATAAAAGGGAGGAAGTTATTCAGCGCTTGAAATTAGGTATTGAGCAACGGTATCAGACTACCAGCGAATTTAAAAAAGCATTGGAGCTTTTTAAATTCAATTTTTTTAAAGCCTAGCTAGGAATTTGAACCGGTTTCAACGGAAGAATTATTCTAACCAATGTCCCTTTATCTGGCTCCGATTTAAACTCTATAGTTCCCTGATGGTTCTCAATAATAGTATGCACAATTGAAAGCCCAAGGCCAGTGCCTTTTCCAACTTCCTTGGTAGTATAAAAAGGGTCAAATATTTTATCCATTACTTTTGGATTAATCCCAACTCCATTGTCCTCAATTTCAAAAATAGCATTTTGCGAATTTTGATAACCGGTTATGGTAATGACCCCATTTCCTTGAATGGATTGAATGGCATTATTTATAATATTAAC
>DYQV01000366.1:2029-3258 GCA_020719105.1 Rikenella microfusus | reverse complement strand
CCTGCACACATCCATACCTTTCGCTGTGCTCAGGTATGAATAAAGCGGGCTAATACCTTAAAGCGAGTCACTTTTATTATTGCGCCTCTCAAAATGCCTGGAATCCCCCCATTCGCCATAACCAATGGTTGCATCAGCTAACTGGATGCGCACATCAAGACATTGTACGCAATCTATGGGTTCTTCGTCAACACACGGTTTGTTTTCGTAAAGTTTGTAACTGTTGCGGTACATACCGGGTGTAATGTTGGGCATAATGATGTTGGCCCCTACTTTTACCGCTTTTTCGCGCCCAATGGGGTCAATGGCCTGCAGTGCTGTGGCGGCTGCAATGTTAATATCGCGCATCACTATCCGTAACGTTGCCACCATCCTGAGAGCTAATTCAAAACGTTCCCGCAGAGGCATTAAAAGATGGCGGTACTCATAAAGTGGAGTGTCGGCATGTTCAATATAAGGGCCCATTCCCACCATGTCCACATCAAATTCCTTCATAAACAGGATATCTTCGGCCAAATGTTCCAAGGTTTGGAATGGTAAGGCAATCATAACCCCGGTTCCGGTTTGGTACCCTATCTTTTTCAATGTATAAAGACAATCCAGCCGTTTTTGGAAATCATGATCAGAATCATTTGGGTGCAATTTTTGGTACAATTCCCGGTTACTCGATTCAATTCGCAACAAATATCGGTGTGCTCCGGCATCAAACCAGCGTTGATAGGTTTCTTCCGTTTGTTCTCCCAGCGAAATGGTAATTCCCAATTCGTCGTTGGTGCGTTTTTTTATTTCCCGTAACAGGTTCTCAATTCTCAAGGTAAAGGCAGGTGACTGTATTTCGCCACTTTGCATTACAAACGAACCATAACTGCTTTTATAGGCAAATTCGGCCGCTTGAATAATCTGTTCATCGGTAAGGTTAAACCGACTTACATTGGTGTTCCCTTTACGGATGCCGCAGTAATAGCAATCCTTGGAACAGATATTCGAAAATTCCACCAAACCGCGGTAGTAAACCTTTTTTCCTACTTCGCGTTCCTTAACCTCTTTGGATTTGGCAAAAAGCAGTTTCTGATTTTCACTTTTAGCGGAAAGCATGGTTACTATATCAGACTTTGTAAAACTGGTTTGGTTTATTATTTCTTTTAATTCGCTCATTTATAACATTTTTTCATTAGCTCATTGGCGCAATAGCACATTGGTTCATTAGCTTATGGCCACATGGACTCATG
>DYQV01000366.1:0-1929 GCA_020719105.1 Rikenella microfusus | reverse complement strand
CATGATTAAAAATACAAATCCCGTTCGCCGGCTCTGATTTTGGTCAGTCGCTCCACCAGATTCTTTTTTATGGTGTCATCTTCCATTTCGGCAAGGTTTTTTTCAATCACTTTAATTCCTTTTGCCTTAACTTCGCTGGTGGCATAATCTTCCATGTATTCGGCTAAGGTGAGCATGGCATTTGGGGTGCAATATTTTTTAATGAACCCGGGAACCGAAAATTCCATGAAATGTTCCCCAGTGCGTCCTGTGCGGTAGCAGGCGGTGCAAAACGATGGAATGTAATCTTTGTCGAGCAGCTCATCAATTATTTCGCCCAAGGAACGGTTATCGTTTATTTTGAACTGTTCTTTATCCAGGTTCTGGTCTTCCTCTTTTTTCGAATAGGCACCCATTTCAATTTTGGTTCCGCCATCAATTTGTGACACTCCAAAGCTCATAATCTCCTGACGTATTTCCATCGGTTCGCGTGCAGTCAAAATTAAGCCGGTATAAGGAACCGCCAAACGTAATATGGCCACAAGGCGTGTAAATTCTTCATCCGATACCCGGTATTTGTCAACAATTTCATATTCCGAAGCATCTTTGATGCGTGGAAATGAGATGGTATGTGGTCCTACGTTATAACAAGCTTCAAAGTGGTTAACATGGCGAATAAGTCCCAACACCTCGAATCGCCAATCGTACAATCCAAACAAGGCCCCAATACCTACATCATCTATTCCGGCTTCCTGTGCACGGTCCAATCCGGTGAGGCGGTAGTTGTAATCGGCTTTTTTGCCCGAAAGGTGAACGCTGGCATAAGTTTCCCGGTGGTAGGTTTCCTGAAATATCTGATAAGTGCCTATTCCTGCTTCATGAACGGTTTTGAACCCTTCGATATCCATAGGAGCTGCATTAATATTGACCCTGCGGATTTCTCCATTTCCCTTTTTAACTTGGTAAACCGTCCGAACCGAATCGGCAATAAACTGGGCATTGTATTTAGGGTGTTCGCCATAAACCAGAATCAACCGTTTTTGGCCGCTCTCTTCCAAGGCTTCCACTTCTTTTACAAGTTGCTCATCGGTTAAGGTAGTTCGCACCTGCTTCCGGTTGGTAGTGCGGAAACCGCAGTATTTGCAATTGTTGGTGCAGAAATTTCCCACATAAAGCGGTGCAAACAGCACAATCCGTTTGCCGTACACCTTTTCTTTTAAGGTTTTTGCCCCTTGTTTAATTTCTTCAATCAGTTCTGTATCGGTTACATTTACCAATACTGCGGTTTCTTCCAACGATAACCGATTTTTGTCCAGCGACTTGGCTATCACCTCGCGCACCCGTTCTTTGGTTGGTTTGGTTTGGCTAATAAAACCCCATATTTCGGATTCATCAATAAACGGTTTCATGCGCTCATCGGCAATGGCATATTTTTCAGGGTGGTACATCATATAATAGACAATTAGATATCAGACACAAGATTCAAGACACAAGATTCAAAACTCAAAACTCAAAACAAAAAAATCATTATACTGACTTTGATAAACAAATTAAAATACAATCAGAAATTGTTGTTTGGAGCTGCTGGCAAAAGGAAAGTGAAGTGAAAAACTATAGCTGAAAAATGAATTTCATTCTTTGAAATTCGCTATTCAAAATTCGTCATTCAACGTTCTTTTCCGTCAGCATTCCCTCCGGATCCGATTTGTATTTTATTCATTTTTCCTATACCTCCGTTTCATCTTTGGCTTCAGAAATATCGTACAAATATAGTAATTCCGAGTAGTGATTTATTGTAACCAATGTTACTCTTTGGCAGAAATAGTCATGACTTTTATCAGTTAAGATTGTAATTATTTTAATGGTACAATAGTGAATTTTGATTCCATGGAAACATCACATTAGAAAGGGTGTACGACAAAACTCCCTTTTTTCAAATGATTACAAGTA
>DYQV01000365.1 GCA_020719105.1 Rikenella microfusus | reverse complement strand
CTTCTCTTAAAATCTCAACCGGCTTGGTTTTCAGAACAAAATTGTACGCAAATTTCATGCTCTCCTCGTTTTCATCAGCCAAAGTGGTGGCTTTGGCAAATTTAACAAAGTCGGCTCGCACCAAAGTATCGAATAAATCGTTTTTAAGTTCGTTGGATAACAGTCCACCCACACGAAATGCATCAATAATGTCATCGCTGGTTGATTCCATGGCCGGTATTTGAAAACGGTCTTCAATATATCTCCTAACTACTTCAGTAAGCCTGGAATAATATTCTTTCAATTCACCCCGTTGCCAAACCTTTTCATCATTGAGTGCATCCAAACTACGCAATGCAATAACGTGAGCCGGTTCTTTCGGAATTTCCCGTTTCACAAAAATTGGTTTCTTACGGGCAAATTTCATGAAAAGGATATACGTTAAGAACACAACTACCAATGCAGCCAAGCCATAACCCACATAAGGCCATACTTCAGCCATAGTAAGTGGTGCCTCTATCGGTTTTTTAATATCGGTAATTGCATCTGCGTTGGTTGTATCAATAGGCATTGTGATTACAATAAAATAAACCGGTACCGAATGAAGTGTGTCTATTCTCCCTGACTGGGGAAATCCAACAGTAAAATTCATGGACGGTATTTCGTAAGTTCCCGCATCAAAACTGGTAACCGTATATTCTTGTGTCACTTTTAAGTTTGCATTTTCTTTAACCGTGTCGGGATTTGAAATATTTACAATTTCAAGATTCTTAATGATGGTATCTGCAAATACTGGAAATCCAACCGATGCAGATTCTGGGAAAACAGCCTCCATCCTCAATTTTGTTTGATCGCCAATTAAAAGTCGTACCGTATCCATTTTAACAGTAACAGCAATCTGTGCTTTCAAACTATGAGCCGATGCCCAAAGCACAAGTACCAAAATGAAAAATATAGTATAATGTTTTTGCCTTGTCATAAAATTATGCTCCTCGGTGTTTAAATAAATAAATAAGTGGTTTCACATAATCTTCGCCGGTTGCGGCCGATGCATAATCAACCCCGCACTTTTTAAAAATCTGTTCAATGTTGTTGGTGTGGTTATTCCACCATTGCTCATATCCTTGACGAACGGCTTTACTCGAAGTATCCACCCATTTGAACTCATTGGTTTCGGCATCTACCATTTTAACCAGTCCCATACTTGGAATGGAAGTTTCGCGCTGATCGAAAACCCGCAATGCTACAATGTCGTGTTTTCGGTTGGCAATGGTAAGGGCATCATTAAACTTGGTGTCAATAAAATCCGATAGAATGAACCCAATGGAACGCTTTTTAATGGCATTGGTTAAATACTCCAAAGCCACGGCTATATTGGTTTGTTTGCTTTCCGGTTCAAAATTGAGCAATTCCTGAATAATGCGCAAGATATGTTTACGTCCCTTTTGAGGTGGAATAAACTTCTCCACTTTATCGCTAAACAGTATAACTCCAATTTTATCGTTATTTTTAATAGCCGAAAATGAGAGCACTGCAGCAATCTCCGTAATTAATTCCTGCTTGTATTGAATATGGGTTCCAAAATTCTTCGATCCGCTTACATCAACCAACAGCATTACGGTAAGTTCCCGTTCCTCTTCAAACACTTTTACATACGGATGATTTAACCTTGCCGTAACATTCCAATCCACATTGCGGATGGCATCCCCATATTGGTATTCACGCACCTCAGAAAAAGTCATCCCTTTTCCTTTAAAAGCGCTGTGATATTCTCCCGCAAAGATTTGGTTCGAAAGTCCCCGGGTTTTTATCTCAATATGTCGTACTTTTTTTAATAATTCTGAAGTTTCCATCTTTTTTGGATGTTATATGTTTTGATAGAGACGTACCGTGGTCCGTCTTTACAATTGAGGTATTATTATTATCTTACCTCTAATATCTCATCGTCTCACATCTCATTTTCTCAATTCTCGCATCCTATTAAGGAACTTCAATGGTGTTTAGTATTTCGTTTATGATGTCTTCCGATGTCATATTCTCAGCCTCAGCCTGATAAGTTAACCCAATGCGGTGCCTCAATACATCATGGCACATAGCTCGCACGTCTTCAGGAATTACATAACCCCGGCGTTTAATAAAAGCATAGGCTTTTGCTGCTTTCGATAGGTTGATACTTGCCCGTGGGGAACCACCAAAACTTATCATGTCTTTTAAATGAGGAAGGCCATATTCTGATGGATAACGGGTAGCAAAAACGATGTCAACTATATATTTTTCTATCTTCTCATCCATATACACATCTTTCACCACATCACGGGCTTTCAGAATATCTTCGGTTTTGAGAATGGCATTCGGTTCAGGAAAATTCTTGGATAAGTTTTCGCGAACAATCATTAGTTCCTCTTCCTTTTTGGGGTAATGAATAATGGTTTTCAGCATGAACCGATCCACTTGTGCTTCAGGTAGTGGATACGTTCCTTCTTGTTCAATCGGGTTTTGGGTTGCCAGTACCAGGAATGGCTGTTGCAATTTAAAAGTCTGGTCGCCAATGGTAACTTGTTTTTCCTGCATTGCTTCCAACAACGCACTTTGTACCTTGGCAGGGGCCCGGTTAATTTCATCGGCCAAAACAAAGTTATTGAAAATAGGTCCTTTTTTAACCGTAAATTCCTCTTTTTTAGGGCTATAAATCATAGTACCCACCACGTCGGCAGGCAACAAATCGGGGGTAAACTGAATCCGGCTGAATCCGGCATGGGTTGTTTTAGCTAACGTAGTAATGGCCAAAGTTTTTGCCAAACCGGGCAACCCCTCAAGTAGTATATGCCCATCGGATAATAAACCAATCAAAAGGCTTTCAATTAAATGCTTTTGACCAATGATTACTTTATTCATCTCAATGCTGATTAAATCAACAAAAGCACTTTCTCTTTGAATGCGCTCGTTTAACTCTTTAATATCAACAATCTCGCTCATTTTAGTTTATTTTTGTTTTTTACTCTGTTTTTGAATCTCGTTTATAGCCGAATACTAAATAACTATTGATTTTATTTTGTGTAAAAATTTAACGATGCAAATATTGTTAATGTTTTGGCAACCACATAATGCATTAACCATATTTAACCGGTTTTAACTTTTTTTTAACTCTTGATGAGGCTGTCAAAAAAGTCTTTGTTTTTTCTTGATAACTTTCAAATTGAAAGTATTGGAACACAGATAACGCAGATAAGGCTGATTTTCGCAGATAAAATCTGCGAAAATCAGTTTAACCCGCTTTATTCATACCTGAGCA
>DYQV01000364.1 GCA_020719105.1 Rikenella microfusus | reverse complement strand
AAGTATATGTACAAAAATAAAATTTTCATTAAGATATAAACCGTATTTAAAATAAAAAGAATTAAAACTGAAGTTATAGATGATTACTTTTTCAGAACTTAAACGAAAATCCGGACAATCAGATGTACTTGAGTTGACTTGCAAGCCGCTTGATCTTGTTCGGGTTGCGTTTGTAGGGCTTGGGAAACGAGGAAAAGAATCTTTTGATAATTTTATGCATATTGATGGCGTCAAAGTAATTGCACTGTGCAATATGCAGGAAATAAACATAGCGGAAGTTCAGCAAATATTGATTGATAATAATTTAGAAAAGGCAACTGCCTATACAAGCTCTGATGGTTGGCGCAAAATATGCGAAAGAACAGATATTGATTTGGTTTATGTTTGTACAGATAGAAAAATGCATACACCAATAGCCGTATATGCTATGCAACACGATAAGCATGTGGCGATTGAAGTTCCGGCAGCCAATACCCTTGAAGAGTGTTAGGCGTTGGTAGATACAGCCGAGAAAACAAGAAAACACTGTATAATGCTGGAAAATTGTTGTTACGCACCTTTTGAGATGGCAATTCTTAACATGGCACAGCAAAATGTTTTTGGAGAAATATTCCATGTTGAAGGAGCATATATTCACGACATTCGTCAAATGGATTTTATCCAAAAGCCACATTATTTGGATCTTTGGTCGAAGTATGGAAATCCATATCCAACTCACGGTTTGGGTTCAGTTTGTCAACTCTTAAATATCCATCGTGGTGATAAACTTGCCTGGCTAACTTCAGTTTCGGGTGGACAATTTGGGTTTCCGGCGGGTACAGATTCAAGCACTCAAAGTAAATGTACACTTGGAAATATATATTCAACAATTATTCGGACTCAAAAAGGGAAAACCATCGTTTTGCAGCATGATATTTCAAGCACCAGACCCTATACCAGAAATTTTTTGGTAAGTGGAACAAAGGGATTTGTTCAGAAGCGGGAAAGCCCACAGATAGCTTTTACTAAAAATTCGAGTGAATTCCTTAACAAGGAGGAAACCGAAGATTTATTAAAGAAATATGAACATCCATTTTATAGAAAAATGGGAGAGATGGCTTTGAAAACAGGTGCACATGGAGGTATGGATTTTATTATGGATTACCTATGGATATGGATGTCTACGATGCCGCAGAATGGTCGAGTATTGTTGATTTGTCAGCCCAATCGGTAATCAATAGTTCATCTCCATTTGAAATACCTGATTTTACCCGTGGTAGTTGGGGTAAATTAGATTCGTAAAACTTTATACTGATCGACAAGAAGTTAAGGAATACACAACTCCAACATCAGGAGGTTTATTGAGCAAACTAAAATGTTTTTTTCTAAATAAATAACAATAAATGAACGAATTAAAAGCTATTACAAGTCACTTTAAAATTATTGGAGTAGTAAATGATATAACTCCTTTTGGTGAAGGTATGATCAACTCTACATACCTCGTTACAATGAAGGATGCAACAACAGAATATGTATTGCAAAAAATCAATCAGCATATTTTTCAGAATGTTGAAATGTTACAGAGTAACATAAAACGCATAACGGATCATATTCGTCATAAATTAACTGAAGCCGGTGAACCTGACATTGAGCGAAAAACGCTAACACTTATTCCTGCCTTGGATGAAAAATTATACTATTTTGATGGAGACAGTTATTGGCGCATGACTTTGATGATTCCTGATTCTAAAACACATGAAGCTGTTACCCCCGAATATGCTTTTTATGCTGGGAAAGCCTTTGGTAACTTCCAATCGATGTTGGCAGATATTCCTGGTGAACCCTTAGGAGAAACGATTCCAAATTTTCACAATATGGAATTTAGGTTAATGCAATTTCGCGAAGCGGTAAAACAAGATGCTGTAGGTCGTTTAAGCGAAGTATCGGATTTAGTTGACCAAGTAGAAATGCGTGCAGATGAAATGTGCCAATGCGAACGTCTTTATAGAGAAGGAAAACTACCAAAACGAATCAACCATTGTGATACAAAAGTGAACAATATGTTGTTTGATACAGATGGTAAAGTGTTGTGTGTAATTGATTTGGATACGGCAATGCATGGTTTTGTAATGTCCGATTTTGGCGACTTTATGCGTACTGCTGGAAATACGGGAAAAGAAGATGATCAGAATTTAGATAATATCACCTTCAATATGGAGATTTTTAAATCCTATACCAAAGGTTATCTGGAATTTGCCAAAATTTTCCTTACTCCAATTGAAATTGACTTACTTCCTTTTGGTGCAAAATTAATGACTTATATGCAACTAACCCGATTTCTTGCTGATTATATGAATGGTGATACTTATTATAAGATTTCCAATCCGTTGCACAATTTGCAACGGTCAAAGGCTCAATTTAAATTATTACAAAGTATTGAAGCCAATTATCAGGAAATGCAACGCTTTATAACGAGCATTGTTTAAATCCAAAAGCTATTAAATATTTAATGACTATCGGGTTTTGCACCCAATAAAAAATTATTAACTTTGCAAGTAAAAAAAACGTGAATTTACTTGACTTTAGTAATTATTTTCCAAGTAATGAATCTTGTATTGAACACTTTAAAACACAACGTGAAAACATAGGTGTTGTTTGTAAAAAATGTAATAACACAACTCACTTTTGTAAAAAAGATAAGCTTGCATTTCAATGCAAAAAATGTGGTTATCGTACTGCTCTGCGAAGCGGAACCGCTTTAGAGAAAAGTCACTTACCATATTTGTATTGGTATAAAGCAATTTTAATGTTGTCGGTCACAAGAAAAACTTTTTCAGCATGGGTATAATAAATTGAAATTAATCGTCAAAAAACACGAAGTAATAAATACAAAAAAGTTAATTGAAGTGCATAAAGTACTTCCTTGGGTTCATAGTGCAATAGGTAACGCGAAGAAAAATGGGTAATAACCCATTGGCATTGGTCTTTGTTCTCTTTACGAAAAAGAAAACTGATAGTTTTGTGTTCATTTGTGGTAACCTTTAAAAAGGTTCAAAAATACGTACTTTTTAATTCCCAATCAAGATGTTCAATGATTGAACTACTTGATAATAAACACTTTTAGCTCAAATTAGGTGGAGATTATGTTTTCGTTTTTCAAGTCCACCGAATTCAGCACCTACAGATTGATAGATATTGAATGTTTTGCAACTTGTTAAAAACATAAAAGCCTGTAAATCATTGACTTTACAGGCTTTTGATTGTTATTTAAATTCTTTTTGCGGAGAGAGAGGGATTCAAACCCCCGGTACCTT
>DYQV01000363.1 GCA_020719105.1 Rikenella microfusus | reverse complement strand
TAAAAGGCAGGCCTATGAAATGACCGTTGTTCAGTCCAATGGCGTTGGTATCAAAGTTTGTCTGATCCATTTCGTAGTTATTTAATTCAAGTGCAAAAATAATCCGAAAAAGTTACAAATTATAAACGATTAACCTATTTTACATCAAGGAATCATCGTTTCTGCCAAGCATTTTTATAGTTTGCAAAAAAATGAGAAAATTGCTCCATAAAAAATTTGTGTATTTTGAAATATAAAATAATAAAAGTGTATTTTCAAACCATAGAATTATTGTTTTCTAATTAAATGGGATCGCCATGGAAATAAAAGGTTTATCGGTAAAATCAATTCCTGAATTTGTACAAAAGAACTACCCAAATCGATATGTTGAATGGCTGAATGCTTTGCCAGAGCAATCGCAGCAGATTTTTAGGGGTTTTATTAAAGTAAATGAATGGTATCCCATCAATTATGGATTAACCATTCCTATTCGAACGGTAGGTAACGTGCTTTTTGAGGGTGATTGGAAAAAAGCAGTCTGGACTATGGGACGGTTCAGTGCTGATGAAGCGTTGACGGGAATCTACAAATTGTATGTACAGTTGGGCTCTACCAAACACATCATTGACAGGGCCAGTAGGGTGATGTCGGACTATTTCAGTAATTCGGAAATAAAAGTGGTGGCTTATACCAAGAACCATTTAACCATTCACATAACTAAGTTTGATGAACCCGATGAGGCTATTGAATATAATATTGCCGGCTGGATTGAAAGGGCCCTCGAGATTTCAGGATGTAAAAAAGTATCGGTGCAAATTACCAAGTCGTTGACCAGAAAAGATGCTGTTACTGAGCTTCAGATGATATGGGAATAATTACTTGGTATTAATTGCTAACAATAATGCATTTCATACTAATTTGAAAGTTGGTATGTAAATTATGCAATTAAAAGTATTTGGCTTATAAAATTGAATTATCCATATCCCTTAAAACCGAAGACAAAAAGCTAACCTAATGATAGTCAAGGTTTGACTCTTTATTTAATTGTAGCAGGTCACCATTAATAAGCAACTTTTAATTAATAAGTCACACGGTGACTTGCTTTTATTAAGCTTCTTAATGTATACGTCATTTATAAGCAAATATAATTGCCGTAAAAATGCCGTGTTTATTGCACTATCAAACAATGGATTCTTGTTTAGTTTTGCATGGAACCAATACTTAAAAAAATGAAAATGGAAATTGATGGAAAAAAAATTTGTGAAGCCAGAAAATTAAAAGGTCTGACGCAAGAAAAATTGGCTGAATTATCGAAAGTGAACTTACGAACGATACAACGCATTGAAAATAAGAATAGTGAACCCCATGGCAATACACTGAATTCAATTTGTGAAGTACTGGAAATTAAAATTGAAGACATTCTAATACAAGGTGAATTAATTGATGCAGACTTTGTTTTTGGATATAAATTAGCATCAAAATGGAAAAGGCTTTTTGCGAATTTATTAGAGTTTCTTATTTTTTTTGCAATAATTGGACTTCCAATTATATTGTTTAAAGTGATTATTAAAGGCAACAATTTCAATGAATTAGGCTCAATTGGAGTTGAATATACCACTGCTTTTTCTTTACTGGTAGGAGCATTGTTTTACCCTTTGTTTACGGGGAATTTGGGTCATAAGATATTTGGATTAAAAGTGATTTCAGCAAAAACCGGTGATGACTTTAATAAGGCTTCAGATGGAGCTATTCGTGAATTCTTAAAATATCTAATGAGTTATCTTATAATACCACTGATTTGGATTCTATGGGATGATAAGAATCAAAATTTATATGATAAATTCACGATGACTCTTGTTGTAGAAAAACAAGTATAAATAATCGCGAATCAATAGATTGGGTTGGCAAAATGTTGACTATTACTTAAAATAGTCAGGACTGTTTGTTTAAAATATTTAGTGTTTATTAAAATTCCGACATAAATTTTTATTTTTGAGCGCTTATCCATTTTTTTAAACAAGTTAAATCCCATGATAGGCGGGAGTTAAATTGAATAATTAAAATCAAAAAAATGTCTAAAGTATTAATTATTGGAGCAGGAGGTGTCGGAAGCGTCGTAGCTCAAAAGTGTGCCTCGGTACCTGAAGTATTTAGTGAAATTTTGCTGGCAAGTCGCACCAAATCGAAGTGCGATGCCATTGCCCAGCGGGTAGGAGGCAACCGTATTAAAACAGCCCAGGTTGATGCCGATAATGTACCGGAATTGGTAACGCTCATCAACTCGTTTAAGCCGGAACTGGTAATTAATGTGGCATTGCCTTATCAGGATTTAACCATTATGGATGCCTGTTTGGAAACCAATGTCAGTTATCTGGATACGGCCAACTATGAGCCAAAAGACAAAGCGCATTTTGAGTATAGCTGGCAATGGGCCTATCAGGATAGGTTTAAAGCCAAGGGGTTGACAGCAATTTTGGGTTGCGGATTCGACCCGGGTGTAACCAGCATTTACACAGCGTATGCAGCCAAACATCATTTTGATGAGATGCAATACTTGGATATTGTGGATTGCAACGCCGGTGATCACGGAAAAGCATTTGCCACCAACTTCAACCCGGAAATCAACATCCGCGAAGTAACCCAAAAAGGCAAGTACTGGGAAAACGGCAAATGGGTTGAAACAAATCCTCACGAAATCAAACTGGCTTTGAATTATCCCAACATCGGTCCAAAAAATTCCTATGTAATTTATCACGAAGAACTGGAATCGTTGGTTAAAAATTATCCAACTTTAAAACGTGCCCGTTTCTGGATGACCTTTGGTGATGAATACCTGACCCACTTGCGGGTTATCCAAAACATAGGAATGGCCAGCATTGAACCCATCATGTATAAAGGGGTGGAAATAGTTCCTTTGCAATTCTTAAAAGAGACGTTGCCAAACCCGGGCGATTTAGGTGAAAACTATACCGGTGAAACTTCAATTGGATGCCGCATCCGCGGAAATAAAGACGGAAAAGAAAAAACCTATTATGTTTGGAACAATTGCAAACATCAAGATGCTTACAACGAAACCGGGATGCAGGGTGTTTCCTATACAACAGGTGTTCCGGCTATGTTAGGTGCCTTGATGTTCTTAACGGGAAAATGGAAAAAACCGGGTGTATTTAATGTGGAAGAATTCAATCCCGATCCGTTCATGGAATTGATTGGCAAGTATGGCCTTCCTTGGGAAGAAGAGATCAACGGTAATTTGGAACTTTAATAGACTATTAGCCCGCTTTATTCATACCTGAGCACAGCGAAAGGTATGGATGTGTGCAGGAA
>DYQV01000362.1 GCA_020719105.1 Rikenella microfusus | reverse complement strand
GGTTTTACTATCCATAATTATAGTAACCGGGCCATCATTTATCAACGATACATCCATCATGGCCCCAAATTCACCGGTTAACACGGGCCTTTCTGAAATAATTTTGAGTTGCTCAATAAACCGGAGATACAAGGGAATGGCTGTTTCCGGCCGTGCAGCCTTTATGTATGACGGACGGTTCCCTTTTTTGGTGGAGGCATGTAAGGTAAATTGTGATACAACCAATAGTTCACCGGCTACTTCCATAACCGAGTGATTCATAACCCCATCTTCATCGTCAAAAATTCGGAGTTGGGCTGTTTTTTTTGTCAGCCATTCAATATCTTCCAAACCGTCGGATTCTTCAATTCCCACCAAAATTAGTAAACCGTTTGCAATGCTTGAAACTTCAGAGCCTTCGATAGTTACTGATGCCTTTTTTACGCGTTGTATTACCAGTCGCATGGTTTCTTTTTTGTTTAGGGATAAAAGTAGCAAAATCAATTAACTTTGCATCTTAAAAGGAAAAACTTGAAAACACAACGGACGCAAATCAAAACATTCCATTTCATCTTTCTATTCGTTATATCTTCATTAGGGTCAATTGCTCAAATTCCCGATGGGTATTATACCAATGCCAATGGATTAACAGGTAATGAGTTGAGGACTGCTTTGCATGATATCATTTCGAAGGATTCAAAAAAAATCCCTTATGGCTCAGGATACCTAAACGGAATTTGGGGAGCTTTTCAATATACCGATGTATTTCCTTTTCCGAATCAAACGCGTATCTGGGATATGTATTCCGATGTGCCCGATGGAACCGCCAGCTATTATTTTGTATTGGGGACAAACCAGTGTGGAAATGCATCGCAGGAAGGTGATTGCTACAGCCGTGAACATTCATTTCCTAAAAGTTATTGGGGTGGCGGCGGTCAAACAGGTTCATCTGATCCACAATATACCGATTTATTCCACTTAGTTCCAGCGGACCAATATGTGAATAACCGCAGAAGTAATTATCCTTATGGCGAAGTTTCCAATCCCACTTGGACTTCCACCAATGGCGGTAAATTAGGACCCAATGCTTTCAGTCCTTCTTATACGGGAACCGCATTTGAACCCATTGACGAATATAAAGGCGATTTGGCCAGGGGTTATCTGTATTTAGCTACTCGATATATGGATGTATTTGCATCGTGGGAAAAAATAACACAGGAAGGGGATGTTATTATAAATGGAAACAACTTCTCAGCCTGGTTTCTTGAAATGCTTTTAAAATGGAATAATTCTGATACGGTTAGCCAGAAAGAAATTGATCGTAACAATGCCGTTTTTTACAATACGGCCCAAGGCAACCGCAATCCGTTCATCGACCATCCGGAATTTGTGGGTAAGGTTTGGCAAACAACACATGTTACAGATCGCAGGAAGGATTTTATTTCCGTATATCCAAATCCCGCCAAAACACAGTTAACCTTAGTATCGGACTTAATTGGATACCATTTTACAGTTTTTAATGTAATGGGGGTTAAGGTAATAGAAGGATTGTTAACCGACGTTAACCTCCCCTTGGGCGATCTCAGAAAAGGACATTATTTGCTGCAGTTACAAAGTCCGGAATTTATAATTAATGCACCATTTATCTTAAATTGACATGAATTTTTTCAGCGCACCTGTTTTCAGTCTCTTTTTTATTGTAGCCATAGGGTTTATTTTAGGCAACATTAAAATTAAGGGATTTTCTTTTGATGTATCGGCCATCTTGTTTCTGGCACTTTTTATGGGTTATATGGGAGTCACGCTGCCGGCGGAGTTTCAAACCTTGGGATTGGTTCTTTTTATTTATACCATTGGAATTCAGGCCGGGCCAGGGTTTTTTGAATCGTTTAAAAAGCAAGGCCGCGTTTATTTTTTATTGGCGTTTGCCATGGTAAGTTCTGCGGTTCTTATAACCTGGATTATTGAAATGCTGTTTCATGTTGATAAAAATTTGGCGGCAGGGTTACTTACCGGTGCATTGACCAGCACTCCCGGATTGGCAGTCGCCATTGATTCCACTCAATCACCCATGGCATCCATTGGTTATGGTATTGCCTATCCTTTTGGAGTGATTGGTGTTATATTGTTTGTAAGGTTTCTTCCCAAACTCCTTAAAGCCAATATTAAGGCTGCTGAAAAGGATATTGAAGACCATCAAAAAAAGGAAAACCCGGATATTTTGGTTCGCACTTTTATTGTTGCCAATCCAAAGGCCGCCGGTAAGAGCCTAACAGAACTCAAGGTTCGGCAAATGACCGGAGCGGTTATTTCCAGAGTAAAGCAAGGTGATGTTACCATTACTCCTACTCCCCAAACCCGGTTACAGCTTGGCGATAAAATAAGGGTTGTAGGCCAATTGGAATCGTTTCAGCAAATTGAAACCTTTCTCGGAAACCCAATTGACGAAGATATTGAGTTGTCGAAGGAATATCGGGTACAGTCAGTTTTAGTAACCAGTAATGAGGTAATTAATAAAACCCTGCAACAAATAAACTTGTTTCAAGTATATAATGCCACCGTTACCCGAATCCGCCGGAGTGGAATAGATTTGGCTCCTAACCCTCAGATTAAAATTCAATTGGGCGATAAGCTAATGGTGGCTTGCAGTAAAGAAAACATGAAAAATGTAACCGCATTATTTGGGGATAATGATAAGCGCCTTTCAGATACTGACTTTTTCCCTATTGCAGCAGGAATCGTTTTAGGAATTTTAGCGGGCCAACTGAGTCTCTCTTTTGGTGCTAATTTTACTTTTTCATTGGGTTTAACGGGAGGTGTTTTATTGGTTGCCCTGGTATTCGGAAGAGTAGGAAAAACCGGTAAAGTACTCTGGAGCATGACAGGTGCAGCTACTCAGTTACTAAAACAATTGGGATTGCTTTTTTTCCTTGCAACAGTGGGCACACAAGCCGGTTCTGTTTTAGTTGAAGCAATTGCTACTCATGGAATTAGCCTTTTTATTATGGGTGCTGTTATCACATTGGTTCCTATGATTGTTACAGCAATTATTGGAAAATATTACCTGAAACTCAATATACTTGAGCTGTTAGGAGTTATTACCGGTGGAATGACCAGTACTCCAGGTTTGGCTGCCGTAGAGCCCATGACAGACAGTGAAGTGCCAAATATTGCTTATGCCACCATTTATCCCATTGCTATGGTTTTATTGATTCTTATGATTCAATTTATCATCTAAAACCTAAGTTGAGTTTATAACCTTACTCAAACCCAAATTACGCAATTGACATTGCGTAATCGATTAAGAAAATGTAATTCAACATTTTAA
>DYQV01000361.1 GCA_020719105.1 Rikenella microfusus | reverse complement strand
TGCCCCTCGCACATTCACACCTTTCGCTGTGCTCAGGTATGAATAAAGCGGGTTAAAACCATCCGAACTCCCGTTTTATCAAATTGCAACGGTTCCCCTTTTTGTTATATTTGTTGAATACTTAATTACATGAATATGTCCGATAAAACAATATTCTTTATTGATGCCCATGCCATAGCTTACAGAGCGTATTTTGCTTTTATAAAAAACCCTAGGATTAATTCAAAAGGTGAAAACACCTCAGCTATTTTTGGTTTTGTTAACGCATTGCTTGAGGTAATTCAAAAACAGAAACCTTCGCACGTGGGAGTGGTTTTCGATCCCCACGGCCCCACTTTTCGGCACCACCTGTACCCCGAATATAAAGCTCACCGGGAAGCTATGCCCGAAGATATGCGTCAATCAATCCCATTAATTAAAGAAATGATGCTGGCCATGAACATTCCGGTAATGGAAGTGGAAGGTTTTGAGGCCGATGATGTGATTGGCACTTTGGCAAAAAAGGCCGAAAAAGAGGGTTATGAAGTGTTTATGATGACTCCCGACAAAGATTATGCACAATTGGTTTCCGAGAGGGTTTTTGTTTATAAACCAGCACGGTCAGGGAACGAAGTGGAGATTTGGGATGTGGCTAAAGTGAAGGAAAAGTTTAATGTGTTTCCACATCAAATGATCGATTTATTGGGTTTGATGGGCGACAGTGCCGATAATGTTCCCGGTTGTCCTGGGGTTGGACCCAAAGGTGCCGAAAAGCTGATTGCCGATTTTGGTTCGCTGCAAGGCGTTTACGAACATATTGACGAATTGAAAGGAAAGCAAAAGGAAAACCTGATTGCTTTTAAGGAACAAGTTTTTATGTCGCAAAAGTTGGTGACTATTGAACTGGATGTTCCAGTGGAAATTAATTTCGACCATTTTTTGATTGAACCCCCCGATGTAAAAAAAGTGGAAGCGTTGTTTGAGCGGTTGGAATTCAGAACTCTCTTACCGCGGGTTTTGCAATTTGGTAAAAATGAAATAACAACCCCTGTAAGTCCTGTAAAGAAAAATGAAGTTTCAATCCAAGGATCATTGTTCGATTTCTCAAACGAAGCTCCTGTGGCAGCGAAAGAGGAAGTTGCAGCAAACACCTACCAAACATTTGATGCCCAAAAAGTGGATTATGTATTGGCCGATACTCCCGAATTGCAACAACAGCTTTTACTAGAACTCTTGAATTCTACTGAAGTTTGTTTCGATACCGAAACCACATCGCTCGATATTCATTCCGCCGAATTGGTGGGAATGTCTTTCTCAAATGCTTTCGGTAAAGCATGGTATGTTCCTGTATCACAAATTAATAACGATGCACAGTCAACTATTGATTTGTTCCGTCCTTTCTTCGAAAACACAACCATTTTAAAAATAGGTCAGAATACCAAATACGATATTTCGGTTTTGAAAAACTATGGGGTTGAAGTGGCCGGACCATTTTTTGACACCATGATTGCCCATTACCTCATTCAACCCGATTTCAGGCATGGGCTCGACGACATGGCGAGGGTTTATTTGCACTATCAGAACATAACCACCGAAGAATTAATTGGCAAAAAGGGGAAAAACCAAATTAACATGAGGCAAGTTCAGGTTGAAACGGTTAAAGATTATGCCTGTGAAGATGCCGATATTACCTTCCGGCTTTACCCATTGCTAAAAAAGGAGCTGGAAAAGTGGAACCTTACCCAGCTTTTTGATGAAATTGAAATTCCCTTGGTTCAGGTGTTGGCCACTATGGAGTACCAAGGCATCCGCATCGACAAAAAAAGCTTGGACGAATATGCCGTGTTGTTAAATGCCGAAATTGTGGAAATTGAAAAACAAATTTATCAGCAGGCTGGGGTTGAATTTAACATCTCGAGCCCCAAACAGTTGGGCGATATTTTGTTCGAAAAACTGGCTATTTCAAGCGATGCCAAAATGACCAAAACCCAGCAGTATGCCACCGGCGAAGAGGTGCTGGTAAAAATCAAAGACAAACACCCTATTGTATCCATGATTTTGGATTACCGTTCGCTCAAAAAACTGGTATCCACTTATGTTGAGGCTTTGCCCGGATTAATACACAAAAAAACAAACCGCATACACACCTCCTACAATCAGACCGTGACAGCAACCGGGCGATTAAGTTCCAACAACCCGAACCTGCAAAACATCCCCATACGGGAAGAACGGGGAAGGGAAATACGGAAATCGTTTATTCCCAGTGATTCAACCCATGTGTTGCTGGCAGCCGACTATTCCCAAATTGAACTGCGGCTGATGGCCCATCTCAGTAAGGACATTAGTATGATTGAAGCTTTTCAAAAAGGCGAAGACATTCATGCTGCCACCGCTGCCCGCATTTTTCACATTCCACAGGCGGAAGTTACCCGCCAACAGAGGAGCTTTGCCAAAGGAGCCAACTTTGGGATTATTTATGGCATTTCGGCTTTTGGATTGGCACAAAACTTATCCATTGGCCGGAGCGAGGCTAAAAGCATGATTGACAATTATTTTGCAAGCTACCCCGGCGTTAAACTTTTTATGGATGAGAGCATCAAGACCGTGCGTGAAAAAGGTTTTGCTGAGACTCTGTTTGGACGCCGCCGCTATTTGGCCGATATTAACTCCAACAATGCCATAGTTCGGGGAGCGGCAGAACGCAATGCCATTAATGCACCCATTCAGGGGGCCGCCGCCGATGTAATTAAAATTGCCATGATAAACATCCACAACCGGATGAAGGCCGAAAAGCTGCAATCGAAAATGATTTTGCAGGTACACGATGAGTTGGTGTTTGATGTGTTAAAATTGGAATTGGAAGCAGTAAAAAAACTGGTAAAAGAAGAAATGGAACAGGCGGTTTCGTTAAGTGTGCCTTTAACCGTTGATTCAGGCTTTGGCAGCAACTGGCTCGAAGCCCATTAAAAGGACAGCGCAGCGCCTGCTGCGCTATAGAGCTCTAAGGTAACTATCGGCTTGTATTACTAAACCTGGTTTAAAAAAGTAAACGAAAGATAGGATAACTATTAATTAACAGCCAGTTTACTATAATTTAACAGGTATGCCATACCTTTGTATGGTTTTATATTTGTAAAGCAGGAAAAATTCCTTAAAAAACAAAAAAAGTTTGTTTAGAATATAAAAATAGTTGTAAATTACCAAACTTTTTCTTTTCGTTTTGAGGAGGAAAGAATAAGCCACAGATTCACAGATTCTTTAAAAAATTGTTTATTAATCTGCGGATCTGTGGCCGTTTTAACTTTTGTACAGAATAAATTTCTAAAACTTTAAATACTAAAA
>DYQV01000360.1 GCA_020719105.1 Rikenella microfusus | reverse complement strand
AAACATCCAACAAAATAGTTAAAATCTTGTTTATGTTGCCTCAATTATTGCTAACCATTAAATTCTTGACTAAGTTTGCAAAAGTACATTAAATTTATGATGATGACAATCAAAAAGTTGGCTATTTATCTAATAGTGGTTCTCACGTTTGCTTTTACTAACTGTGCCAGGTATAAAAATATCCTCTATTTTCAGGATACTTTTGAAAAACCGGATACTTCCGTTCGAATTATTACGGTGGATCCGGAGCTTACCGTTCTAAAAGCAGGCGATAACTTATACCTTAATGCTTACGGAGTAGAGTTGGGACAATTGGAATCGTTCCGGAAGGAATCTTCTTCCACCTCCAATTTTAGCGAGTTGTCGTTGTATATGCAAGGGTATCTTATCGATGAAAATGGGTTTATTGAATTTCCGGTTGCAGGCAAAATACAGGTGGCCGGTTTAACGCTGGCAGAGGCGCAACAAAAGGTTCAAAAAATGATGGATGAATACTTGGTAGGCGTGGTGGTCGATTTACGGTTGCTTAGTTACGAAGTTACTATTTTGGGAGAGGTGAGAAGGCCGGGGAATGTGGTGTTTTATAAAACCGAAGTAACCATTCTTGAAGCACTGAGTAAAGCCGGCGATATAGGCGATTATGCCGATGCCCGTCATGTGTTGATTCTGCGGAAAAGCTCGAAAGGTACCGAATCCATTGAATTGGATATAACTAGTTCCAATGCCTTTCAAAGCCCCGGTTTTTGGGTAATGCCTGGCGATATTATCTATGTAAAGCCCCATCGTTCTAAAATGTGGAGCATAAACTCTCCCTCCATCTCCCTTGTATTGAGTGGATTAACCACCATGCTGCTGCTATTAACCTATATTAATTTTTAATCATGGCTGAATTCGACGATATTTATAAGGAAGAAACCATCGATATAAAGAAGTACATCTTTAAAATACTCAACAACTGGTATTGGTTTGCTCTGGCTGTTTTTTTATCTACCTCCACAGCCTATATTATTAATCGCTACAGCGATCGGATTTATCAGGTTAGTTCGTCGTTGCTGATTAAAGAAACAGACAACAAATCGGGTTATGGGAGTGAGATGATTCAAGGGCTCGAACTGTTTAAGCAGGGAACCAATTTAAAGAATCAGATGGGAATATTAAAATCGTTTGAGTTGCACCGCAAGGTAGTGGCTGAACTCGATTTTGAGATTACCTATTATGGTGTTGGACGCATCCGCGACCCGGAACTTTATCGCCCCGAGCAACTCCTGGTGAATCTGGATACTTCGCATTACCAGCATTATGGTATTCCGGTGCATCTGAAAATTATATCCGCAGAATTTTATGAATTAAAGGTTGAAGAGGAATTTTCCATCAAGCAAAAGTTAAAGTTTGGGGAGCAGTTTGTGAACGATTATTTCAGTTTCAATATTACCATCCGGAATCCGGAGAGTTTCTATCAATCGCAAACCGATGAATATTATTTTTATATCAATAATCCCATAAGCTTAGCTAACGAATACCGGAATAAACTGGGAATTAACCTGCAAGATGAGGAAGGAACCATACTTTCGCTATCCACTACAGGTTATGTGCCTGAAAAAGAGGTTCTCTATTTAAATAAGCTGGCTGAAGTATTTATCCGTAGTGAGTTGGAAGAGAAAAATCAGATTGCCATAAATACCATTCGGTTTATTGACGAGCAAATAATTGCCGTAGTTGATTCGTTGAGCGTTGCTGAAGGAAAACTGGAGGATTTTAGAACGGAAAACCGGATTATTGATATTTCGCAAGAAGGCAGGAGTTTATACGATCAATATGAAAAGCTGGACAACGAGAAAGCCCTTCTGTCAATTGAAGCGAAGTATTACAACTATTTGGTTAATTACCTGAGCAGCAGAAAAGAAAACGAAGATGTAATTGTTCCCACTTCGGTAGGAGTGAGAGATCAATTGTTGATGAACCTTATTATTCAACTCAATAGCTTAAATTCAGAGCGGATTGTGTTAAAGCTTCAAACGGTTAAAACCAATCCCAAACTCGATATTTTGGATAAAAGGATAGAGGAAGTTCGAAAAATGATTGATGAAAATGTCAAGAATTTGGCTCAGACCAATCAAATGACCATTGATGATTTAGATGATCGGATAAAAATTCTCAATCAGGACATTGAAAAGCTCCCATACAATGAGCGGAAGCTGATAAATATTCAGCGCCGATTTGATTTAAGCGATCAGATTTATACCTATTTGCTGGAGAAAAGGGCAGAGGCTGGAATTAACCGCGCATCGAACATTCCTAATGCGCGCATGTTAGATCAGGCTCGGGTTGATCAAGCGGGGTTGATAGCACCTAAAACGCGATTGAACTACATGATTTCGTTGATAATTGGCTTGTTAATTCCTTTTTTAATCATTGTATTGAAAGATTACTTTAACAACCGGATTTTATCAAAAAAAGATGTGGAAGCCCGAACAAAAGCCCCAATTTTAGGTGTTATTGGTCATAATTCCAAAGACACCGAATTGGTTGTATTCGATAATCCAAAATCGGCTATTTCAGAATCATTCCGGACCATAAAAACCAACCTTCAGTACCTGTTGTTAAATGAGCAATCGAAAGTTATTACGGTAACTTCAACAGTTAGTGGTGAAGGGAAAACCTTTTGTTCGCTGAACCTGGCGTCTATTATTGCACTTACCGATAAAAAAACCCTACTTATTGGCATGGATTTACGGAAACCTCGTATCCACAGGCATTTTGATATGGATAACTCGGTGGGAATGAGCACTTATTTAATAGGCAAAGCTACCATTGAAGAAATTATTGTGCAAACTAAAATTGAAGGACTTTCGGTTGTTGTATCAGGACCCATTCCACCGAATCCGGCAAAACTATTGGAAACTCAGGCATTGTTGCATTTTATAGAATATGCCCGAACGAATTTTGATTATGTTATAGTTGATACTCCGCCTATTGCGCTGGTATCTGACGCATTAATTTTTTCAAAAAATTCCGATGTCAACATTTTTGTTATCCGCCAAAATTATTCGCATAAAGATGTACTCGATTTAATTAATGATTTGAATAGCAAACCCAATATTCCGGAATTCAATATTTTAATTAATGATGTACAAATGCCGGGTTATTATGGCACAAAATATGGCTACAATTACGGCTATAGTTATGGCTACGGATATGGATATGGCTATGGTGAAGGATATTATGATGATGAAGAACAGGAAATTCCGCTATTTGAAAAGTTTTTAAACCGTTTCAAACGGGGAATAAAGAAATAAATGAAAGGAACTTGCAGCGCCTGCTGC
>DYQV01000359.1 GCA_020719105.1 Rikenella microfusus | reverse complement strand
TTAATATTCTACTAAATACTAGAAACAAATACTACTTATTTGGTTTTGTGACCGAATGACTTGTTAGTAATCTCAACTTTTTGTGTTGGAACTTTAGTATTCCTTAATTCAATTTCATTAATAACCACCTGAGCTAAATGGGCAAAAGCCATTCCTGTAATGGTATCGGGGTTAACAGCCGCAGGAATTCCGCTATCGCCACCTTCACGAATGCTTTGAACAATGGGGATTTGGCCCAACAATTTCAAATTCATTTTCTCTGCTAAAGCTTTACAGCCCCCATTTCCAAATATGTAATATTTGTTTTCAGGAAGCTCTGCCGGTGTAAACCAAGCCATATTTTCGACCAAACCAAGTACCGGAACATTTATTTTTTCGCCACGGAACATATTTATTCCCTTTACGGCATCGGCTAAAGCCACATCCTGCGGGGTGCTTACTACAATAGCGCCAGTAACAGCTACTGATTGCACTAACGTTAAGTGAATGTCGCTGGTGCCGGGAGGAAGGTCAATTAACAAATAATCGAGTTCGCCCCAATCGCCTTGTAATAATAGTTGATTCAAAGCACTGGTTGCCATTGGGCCTCGCCATACCAAGGCATCTTCAGGATTTACAAAAAATCCCATGGATAGCAATTTCACCCCATATTTAACCACAGGATATATAACATCAGTACCATTTACCTTTTTTACTTCGGGGCGCTCCCCTTCCATTTGGAACATTTTTGGAACCGATGGACCATATATATCGGCATCAACTAATCCAACTTTAGCACCGGTATTAGCCAAAGCAACGGCCAGATTGGAGGCAATGGTAGATTTTCCCACCCCGCCTTTACCAGATGCAATGGCAATTATATTTTTAACCCGATCCATTGGGCCTGGCGTTTCATCCTTAATAGTCATGGCACTAATATTTCCTCTAACATCGGCATCACTTCCCAGATTTTTTTCAATAGCCGCAACACATTCTTTTTTTATGTTGGCAATATTGGTGGTATTTTCTTTGCTGAATACCAAAGCAAATGAAATTTTATTCCCTACAATTTCCAGATTATGAATCATCTCCAACGAAACAATATCATTTTTTCTTTCGGGATGTATTACTTCTTTTAGTGCATCAAATACCTGCTTCGCTGTATATGTCATAGCATCGGTTTTAAATTCAAAGTGCAAAAATAATGTAATTAATAGGAATATGATGATATTTATGAAAATAAAAAGACCTGCAAGTATTTTTATTAGCAGGTCTTTTTATTAATTTTCGAATGATAGTGAGGGCTTGACAAAAACAAATTTTTATTGTTTTATATTCCTTATTTTCAATAAGACAAACCCTCACTCAAGGAATCAAGGGAATAGTTAAAAAAGCATCAGTACAGTTCAATATCAGAAACCATACGGGCCTGAATTCCTTGCATGTGCTGAAAGCTTTTCATTTTTTGGTAGTAATAATAATTTTCACCCAATTCACTTTGAAGAATTTTAATTTTCGCTTCGCCGGTTAGCTGTTTGATCAATTCCTCAATCGGATCGGGCCTTTCAGGTAATTCCATTGTTTTATAATCGGTAATACCTGCTTTTTCAGCTGCAATGGTTAAGGCTCTGTCAATACCTCCAAACTCATCAATCAACCCTATTTCCATAGCATTAGCACCACTCCAAACACGTCCTTGACCTATTAAATCAACACTATCAACATTCATTTTTCTACCATCGCCTACTTTTCCAATAAAAATGGTATAAAACTCTTCAACGCCTGTTTGAATAATTTCCTTTTCGGCCTCACTCATTGGACGGGTCATGTCACCTAAATCGGCAAATTTATTGGTTTTAATTCCATCAAAAGTAATACCCAATTTCTTGTTCATGAGTTCTTGAGTATTAAACATTAAACCAAACACTCCAATGGATCCGGTTAGAGTAACTTCGCTGGCAACAATTACATCGGCTGGGCATGAAATATAATATCCACCTGATGCGGCTAAGTCGCCCATGGAAACAATAAGTGGTTTAACTTTTTGAGCAAGCACCGCTTCGCGCCATATAACATCAGATGCTAAACCACTTCCACCGGGCGAATTCACCCGCAATACAATTGCTTTTACTGAGGTGTCGCGCCTAGCTTTTCTGAATGCTTGCGAAAGGGTTTCGGAACCAATGGATTGATTGTCGCCTTTACCTGAATTAATTTCACCTGAAGCGTAAATTACGGCAATCTTATCTTTCGGTCCCTTTTTATGCTTTTTCTCTTTTTGAACATTATTATAGGCTGAAAGTTTAACAATTTCCAACTTTTCAGGTTTTTCAGCACCAGTAAGGGTTACCAATTCATCAATCACCTCATCGCGGTATTTTGAACCATCAATTATCTTTTGTTCAACGGCATCTTGCGTATTACGGATAACAAATGCATCAGCCATTTTATTAATATTATCCACAGTTAAACCACGTGATTTTGCAATTTCATCTGCCATGTGATTCCATATTGATTGAACAAATGTAAAGGTCTGCTCTTTGTTGGCATCGCTCATTTTATCGAGCATGAAAGGCTCAATAGCACTTTTAAATTTACCGTGCCTGAAAATAACGGGTTCTATTCCCAATTTTTCAAGTGCCCCTTTAAAAAAAGTGGATTTGGAACGCAATCCTTTTAATTCCATACCGCCCACTGGATTCATATAAATTTTATCGGAAACTGAAGCCAAATAATAGGCTCCTTGTGTCATTACTTCGGAATAAGTGTAAATAAACTTTCCACTTTCTTTAAAATGAATCAATTCTTTTCTTATTTCATCAATGGTAGCAATACCTGCCGGAATGTAGCTCAACTCCATAAAAATACCTTTGATGTTTTCATCATCCTTAGCTTTTTTCAAATTTTTAAGAATATCATTCAAACCCTCTGCGGCATTAGGTTCAAAAGTGGCAAAATTGAACCCCTCAAATGGGTTGTCTGATGCGCGATCCACAATTTGTTTGTCGAATTTAAGATAGAGAATGCTGTTTGGCTTTATAGCTGTTTCTTTATCGCCCGATGCCGCAACCATTGCACCGATAATACCAAAGAAGATAAAAGTGGCAATAACTGTGTAAAGCAATATTCCTACTACAGTAGCTAATGTGTGTTTTAAAAAGCTTTTCATGTGTTTATATTTTTGTATGTAATTGATATTTAGTTTATTGACCCTTTTTGAAATGTAATCATTTTCTGTTGGTGTGCTATTTTCCACTCATGGGTATTTCATAATTACTAGTTTTTTATTAAATTTTTAATCCATGTCGGCGGTTTGACGTTAAATAGTTTGTTAGGTTACAAATT
>DYQV01000358.1 GCA_020719105.1 Rikenella microfusus | reverse complement strand
CCAATACCCATCGCACATTCACACCTTTCGCTGTGCTCAGGTATGAATAAAGCGGTTTAACATTGGTGAATCAATGAAAAGATCGTACATTTATCCAATTGTTCAATCAAATAAAAAAACTATCATGATAAACAAAGTAATTTTAGTCGGAAATGTTGGGAAAGATCCGGAAATAAAACATATTCCCAACGGAACAGCGGTAGCTCAATTTTCATTAGCCACCAGCGAAACATACAAAGATAAAAATGGTGCAAAAACCACTCAAACGGAATGGCATAACATTGTGTTGTGGAGAGGATTAGCAGAAGTTGCTGAAAAATATGTAAAAAAAGGAGATCCGTTGTATATTGAAGGAAAAATTAGATCCCGCTCCTACGAGGATAAAGATGGTAACAAACGTTATATTACAGAAATTGTTGGCGATACCATGCAAATGTTAGGTAGGAAGCAATCGGGTGACGGCGGCGGACATGCAACCCCACCTCCTAGTCAAGAAAATTATGCTGCAAATACAGCCAATGAACCCCCAATGGCACCGGATGATTTACCATTTTAATCCATTAAATTTATTATAGTACGTTTTGGAAAGTGACCCTTATTCTCAAATGGTAATATTAAGTAACCTTAATATTACCTTTTTCGCGTTAAGCATAGGCTCGGTTGTAGGAATGCTATTTATCATTATCTTGCTTTTTTGTTCTGCTCTTGTTTCGGGAAGCGAAGCAGCTTTTTTCGCACTCAGTTCGAATGAGTTAAATAGAATTCGGACTGGCAAGAAAAGTTCTTCAAAAGCTGCGCAGGAGCTTATAGAAAAACCTCAAGAGCTTTCAGGAACTGTATTGGTCTCAAATACCTTTATAAACATTGCCATTGTAATTACTTCATCGTGGGTAATGAATGGATTGATTGATTTTAGTCAGGCTCCCATACTTGGATTCATAATTCAAGTGGTTCTTATCACCTTTATTTTACTGGTTTTTGGTGAAATTATACCCAAAATATATGCGAACCAGTATTCGCTTAAGGTGGTTCACATCACCGCATTACCGCTACTCTTTTTAATGAAAATATCGAAACCACTGGTTTACTTGTTAATTTCGACGACTAAATTAGTTGATAAAAAATTTCAGCGGAAATCAATCATTACGAGGAATGACCTAACAAATGCCATTGAAATTACTTCTGAATCATTAGCCGAAGGAAAAGAAATTCTCAAAGGTATCATCGAGTTTGGAAATATTGAAGTTTCAGATATTATGTGCCCTAGGGTTGATGTGCTAGCCGTTGATGTGCATACTCACTTCACTAAAGTAATGAAAGTGATTGTTGAAGCTGGATATTCAAGAATACCGGTGTATAACAAAACATTTGATAACATTAAAGGAATTTTATTTATTAAAGACTTGTTGCCGCACATTCAAAAAACAGATTCCTTTCACTGGCAATCACTGATTCGGCCTCCCTATTTTGTTCCTGAGGGCAAAAAAATAAATGAACTTTTAGAAGATCTTCAAAAAAACAAAATACATATCGCCGTTGTGGTGGACGAATATGGCGGTACATCTGGTATTATAACCATGGAAGACATCATTGAGGAAATAGTTGGAGATATGTCGGATGAATTTGATGAAGAAGATGAAATACCTTTTTCGAAAATTAATGAAAACAGTTTTCTATTTGAAGGAAAAGTTTTACTGAATGATTTCTATAAAATAATGGAAGTTGAGAATAACGTGTTTGATGAAGTAAAAGGTGATGCGGATACTTTAGCCGGCTTGATTTTAGAAATACGAGGTGATTTTCCTCAGCAATATGAAGTAATCAAATACGGTCAATTCAGTTTCACCATTGAAGCCTTAAACAAACGACGGATTGTTAAAATAAAAACAACAATTAAGCGTTAATGGGTTCAAAATCATCTCTAAAAAAGCTGGAATAATGAGCACATTTGTCGGTTGACAATTTTCTGGAAAAACCTTATTCTTTTTTAATTTTTAACCTTAGCAGCATATATTTGAATTTCAATATTTTAACCTTATTACCTGATTCAATATATTGATAATAAGGCAATAAGGTTTATGAACATCGGTCATATATTATTCTACTAAGGTTTTAAAAAGCGTCAACTACTTTTCGACTTCAATGTAAGATACCGAATAATGCCTAATTTTACTGCTTAAAAAAAAGTTATGCCGAAAAATGCCTTACTATTTATTGCTGCAATAATCATGACCTCTGCGTGTCAAAGAGATTATACTCCTAAGCCAAGAGGATATTTTAGGATTGACTTACCGAAAAAAGAATATCGGAAGACTCCTGATAAGATTCCCTATCAATTTGAATATCCAACCTATTGTTATCTTATGAATAATCGAAAAGCGGAACAAGAAATGTATTGGATTGACTTGGTTTATCCTCAATTTAAAGCCACGGTCTTTTTAAGTTATAAAGTAATTGACAAAAATTTTGAAACATATTTTCAGGATTCCTATAATTTTGTTTACAAACACACCATAAAAGCGGATGCCATTGACGAAATAGCTATTATTAAACCCGATAAAAAAGTGTATGGAATAGTGTATGATATTAAAGGAGATGCCGCCTCAAATCTTCAGTTCTATTTGACCGATAGTACCAAAAATTTTGTTCGTGGCGCATTGTATTTTGATGTGTTGCCCAATAAAGATTCCCTTGCTCCGGTTTTAAGCTTCATAAAACAAGATATTGATACGTTGGTAGAAACTTTTGAATGGAACTGAAATGTCGCTGATTGTTAAAGAGTGTATTGACGCTGGAACCCAACTTGGCATTTGGAAAAAAGAAGAAGATTTGGAATTGCTTCTGTCGGTTTATCCGCTTGTGCCAACGGAAAAAGAATCCTTTGAAAAAATAAGCAACCCCAGCCGGAAAAACGAATGGCTTACTACCCGTATTTTGTTAACTGAATTGATTGAAAAAAGGAAAATAATTCAATATACAGAACATGGGATGCCTTTTTTAAATGAAAGCAACCTACATATTAGCATTACACATTCAAAACATTTTGTAAGTATTTTAGCGAGTGAAAATTACATACCCGGAGTTGATGTAGAACACATTTCCCTGAGGGTTAATAAAGTTGTTCATAAATTTTTATCAGAAACTGAGATGAAATGGTGTAACAATCTAACCTTGATGACTGCTTGCTGGAGCGCTAAAGAAGCCATTTTTAAGGTAATTGGAAAGGATTTGGATTTTAAAGACATTGAGATTAATCCGTTTACGATTGAACAAAATATGGGAAGCTTATCAGCAAAAATCATAAAAAAAGACTTTACGACTGATTTCGCACTTAATTACCGCCTCATTGAGAATGA
>DYQV01000357.1 GCA_020719105.1 Rikenella microfusus | reverse complement strand
TTATTTATTTTATTCGCTGTAAAGTAAATATTTTTTTCTTTTTTCTTTAAATGTTTCAATGTCTTTTTTCCAATACATTTTTATTTCATCAGCATTTTTCCCATCTACTATCATCTTTCTAACATAATCAACTCCTATAAGTTTTTCGAAAAATGGAGTGAAAAATGCATTACCGATATTTAGATTTCGGTAAGTTTCAATTACATACGTAAGGTCTAAACCTTTTTCAAAAATAACTGAGTTTGTTGGGTTTCTTTGTAAATCCACTCCATAACATAATTTGCCTAAAAGTGGAGGATTTTTAGCGCCTGTAATACTCTGAGGCGTAAATGTATAGCTATATCCTTTTAATTGCGGATTTCCAAATTGTTGGAATGGAGCAGTAGTTCCTCTGCCAACGCTTATTGGTGTTGCCTCGAAATAGCATAACGAAGGATATAGATATACCGAACGCATATTTGGTAAATTGGGTGAAGGAGGTACAGGTAATTTGTAAAGTGTGGTATGTGTATAATTTTTACAGGGAATAATTGTAATATCACATTGTTTTTCGTTATCAAGCCATTTTTCACCATTTGCCATTTGAGCTAATTCTCCTAATGTCATGCCATGAACAACCGGGACGGGAATAATTCCTACGTCTGATTTGTATTTCATATCCAGAATCGGACCATCTACATAAAATCCATTTGGATTAGGACGATCGAGTACAATTAACTTAACACCGTGTACCGAACAGGCATTCATCGCTTGTATCATAGTTGATAAATAGGTATAATATCTTAATCCAACATCCTGTAAATCAAAGATTAAAACATCGATTTTTTGGACTATTGAGTCTAATGTTTTTTTAGTGTTCTTACCATAAAGTGAATGTATTTGAATTCCTGTTTTTTCATCAATTGAATTTGAAACTTTCTCACCTGCATCGGCTGTACCACGAAATCCATGTTCGGGCGAGAGAATAGTAACAATATTTATGTTTTTAGTTTTTAAAAAATCAACCAGATTTTCATTTCCTATTCGTCCGGTTTGATTAGTTAATACAGCTACACTTTTACCTTTTAGTAATGGAAGATATATGGTTGTTTGTTCGGTGCCAACAATAAGCTCTTCTGTTTGTTGACCAAACGTGTATGCGTGTAAAAAACACAAATGAAAAACTAAAGCTAATCTACTCATTTAAAAATATTTATATAAAAAACTTCTGAAATTTCATAATCCCATTATTTATATCACTTAAAGTTTAATTGAAGTAAAATAATAAAAGTTTGAAATTCCAGAAGTTAAATTAAATAATCAAATCAACTATCAATTATAAAGGATTATAGTTACCCAATCTGATAAATTGATCAGTATTGTTTGTAGTACCTTCTTTACCATTTACATAAATTACATAGGCACGTCCTTTACCCAAACTCCAACTTGTACTTGAATGGGCAGCTTTAGTGGATGTTGTAGCTGAAGTAAATTGTTGATATTGAGTCCCAGCACTATCAAAAATAGCAAAAGTAATCTTGTCTTCAGTACCTGTCCATGGTTTTTTATTCAATACATTTTTAAGCTTATATTGATAATAAGCCGCAGTTTGAGTTCCAAATTCTATATCGGTAGCTACAGTTTCCCACGCTGCACCGGTAATATCCTTTTTCGCTTTCAATGTAATTTTGCCAAAAGGTGTTACACCATCCGCTTTGTGGAAGAAGTTAGCTACTTTTATAAAGCAAACAGTATCATTCCATGCATCGGTAGTTGGTACAACATCAGCATCTTGTAGTAAAATAGGATCTTTAGTTTTATCATAAATAAATGCCGACCATTTCCCTTTTGCAAGTGTCATATTTCCAGCATAATTAAATGCAGCCATTGCTGGAGCTGTTGTCTTTGCTACAAATCTTATTGAAATACTTGTGGCACCAATTGGTGAGGCAAAATATTTAGGTGCAGAGTAGGGATAATAGTTACCCAAAACCGTTGACACTGATGAATAGTTTTTACCGTTCAGCAATAATGTGTCGCTGTTTCCTGTAACAGGTATTACATTTAATATGCGTACCTCAGAATTTGTATTCGTATCCAGTGCGCTATATGGAAATATAATTTCGTTGGTTTGGCACGAATGGAAGACCAAAACCAAAATAGCGATTACTATAATATTTATTTTTTTCATTTTGTTGAATATTTAATAGTTGTTATTGTGGAGGTAAGCAAAACCATACCATTGATGTATTATAATTTGCGTCTAAGCCTGAAATAGGTTTCAACGATTGTAGTGCAGTTTGGTTCCACATGTATTCCGAATTATAACGTGGCCGTACTCTATACGAAGGTGAACCCAAATTTGTACTTACAAAGACAGCTCTTCTGTTTGTAACATCGGCTGAAGGCAAATAAAAACCTTTGTAAACACGACCTGCATCAGTATCAGCTTTGTGGAAAGATCTGGTTGTTGACCACGAAGTTCCTGTTTCAGGAATTCCGCTTGTTCCAACTTTCAAGTCGTAATGATAACGACGTAAATCATTCCAAGTGTCTATACCCCATGGATAAAGAGCTACATATTTTTGCATCATTACATGTGCCAATTCAAAATCAGCCAATGCAAGATTATTAACATACGCACTATTCAAATAAGTTGTAGCCAATGTATTGAACTTAGCTGCACTTATTTTATCACCCATTACAGAGCTTTGTTTTCCGTTTGATCCTTTTACAGCAGTTCCTTGAACAATATATGCCGCAGTAGTTTTAATACTACCTTCCACAGCTTTTTTGAATGTTGCTAAAGCATCGGGTTTTAGATTTTTGCGATATTGTGCTTCGGCTTTAATAAACTGTACTTCGGCATAAGTCATTATAATATATGGAGCATTATCTCTGAAAATCCAACGACCAGTTCCCGACGTAGCGACAGTAGGAGCAGCAGTTGTGCCAAACAAAGTAACCTGACTTGACTGACCCGGTTTAGTTCCAACAAATTTATAAGTTTTTATATCAATACTATTCAAATCGTTTGGCATTGTATCTTTTGTACCAAAGTAGCAAATTGCTCTTGGATCAAGAGTAGTAGTATCTGTAATATATTGTGTTGCCATTAGTTGATCTACTCCGCCAGTATTTACAATGTTACCAGTATTCGGGTCATAAAGTTTCACTTTCCCAGTCATCAAATCTACCATATAATCGGATTGATTCAATATGGTTGAAAGATTTCCTCTAAAAGTCCCAAAGAAGTTAATCTGAGATGAGACAGATCCACCGGCAACAGCCACCGTTGCATCTTCAGCCTGACTGGTAAATGAGAGATCTGCAGCATTTATAGCAGAATCTAAATAAGCTACGTTTTTACCTGAAATAGT
>DYQV01000356.1 GCA_020719105.1 Rikenella microfusus | reverse complement strand
AAGAATAAATTACGAAAACAAAAAAGGCCGGTAAAAACCCGACCTCAAAATACATTTGAATTTTTAGAATGCTTTGAACCCTATAATCTCACGCACATCTTTAATGGTTTGTTGTGCACTTTCGCGGGCTTTAATAGCACCCATTCGGGCAACTTTTGAAAGATATGCCTCATCGGACTTTATATCCATAATTCTTTCGCGAATTGGAGCTGTAAAATTCACAATATCTTCAGCCAACTGCTTTTTTAAATCGCCATACCGAATTTCGCAGGATGCATATTTTTCAGTAAAATATGAGAGTGTGTCGGGGGTTGAAACCTGCTTCATAATAGCAAATAAATTCTGAATTGGCTCTGAAACCTCTTGGTTCATTGCGGTTGGACCTGAATCGGTTACAGCACGCATCACTTTTTTTCGTATACTATCGGCTTCTTCGTATAAAAAAATACCATTACCTTCTGATTTTCCCATCTTACCGGAACCATCCAATCCCGGAATTTTAATTAATTGCTCCCCAAAATTAAAAGGTACTGGTTCCGGAAAATACTCTTGATTGTACATGTGATTGAACCTGCGGGCAAATTTACGGGCCATCTCCAAATTTTGTTCCTGATCTTTACCCACCGGAACTTTTGATGCTTTATGCAGAATGATATCGGCGGCCATTAATACCGGATAAGTAAGTAACCCTGCATTCACATTGTCGGGTTGAGCCCGGACTTTATCTTTAAATGAAGTGGTGCGCTCCAACTCACCAACATAAGCATTCATATTCAAAAGCAAATAAAGTTCCGATACTTCCGGTAAATCGCTCTGAATAAATAGGGTGCTTTTTTCAGGATCGAGCCCAGCCGCCAAATATTCAGCCAAAACCTGCTTAACGCTCCCGTGCAAATCGGCTGGAGTTGGATGGGTAGTCAGCGAATGATAATCGGCTATAAAAAAGTAGCAGTTATGTTCTTGCTGCATCTTAATAAAATTTTTAACGGCGCCAAAATAATTCCCCAAATGAAGGTTTCCCGTTGGTCTTATCCCACTTACCACAGTTTCCATGCTTACTATTTTTCAGTTTATTGCTGCAAATCTATAAAAAATGAGGCCATTTTTACTTTTGTATCCGATTAATTATTATGACATCGTTCCAGTATACCTTAATAGGAAAGAAAATTAAAGCAATAGTTTGAACAAAATGAAGTACTAAAGTTCCCTTTTTAAAGAAAAACTGCACCGGAATGGTGTCAATTCCTAGTGCAGTTTCCGATTTATTGGAGGGATCGAAATAGTTAGATTTTATATAAAGCAAGGATTAAATTAAAACTTACCAAACTTAAACGATAAATACACATTGTAAGTATTTAAGTCGTTTTCACCAACAACCGAATAGGTTTCATTCAAAACGGTTACGTCCAAATCGGTATCTGAAGTGAAGCGATACGAAGCTCCTACGGCCATTCGAAAAAACCGGGTAACATTCATTTCAATTTCAAGAGCTGGTTCAACCACAAAAAATTGTCTCCATAAAGCATCATTGTAACTCATTTCATTGTAGTTCCCATAATCGAAAACTACAGCGCCGGTTCCAATTATAATAGGCATTGAAATATGAACGGGCTTTAACCCAAATAAAATAGGCTCTAACAACAATCCACCATAGCCTGCCGAAATAAAGCTATATTCCTGATTTGGAATTAAATCGGCGGCTAATTCAGTAACTATTCCATTTCCGGCTATTCCTATTCCAATACCGTGCCCAACTATCCAGGCACCTTTAAAACCGGAATATAAGGCGTTGTTAGCTCCAATTTTGGTATATCCAATGGAAAGACCACCATAACCCCCATGCGATATATTGTTTCCAAACAACGATTGATACTCTTGGTATTCACCATCTTTTTGTGCCTTACTGGTATTGCTTAAGATTAAGAAAACGAATGAAAGCAATATACAAATATTTAGGTCCGAAAATCTTTGCTTGATCTGCTTGGTTAAATAAGATATCTGAATCATAAGTAAGTTTTTAAATTAATGACAAACCAAAGACGACACCATCAGTGGTAAGGTTGCCTCTTACTCACAACCGATAGTGCACTTTTCAATTATCCAATAAATTGTTTTTTTTTCATCGTATATACTAATAAAACAGGTGTTTCGTTTGTTATTATATCTTTACAAAAAAAAGAAAACCTTGAAAAAACAGCTTTTACTAATCGCCGTTATACTCCCTATAGTAAGCTTTTGCCAAATTGGAGGAAATTATGTGTATGATTTTTTATCAGTTCCCTTATCACCTCGTTCCTCAGCATTAGGCGGATCGGCCATTGCCATTAACGATGGGGACATTACGCTGGCCTACGAAAACCCGGCCCTGCTCACAGCCGCTACCAGCGGCAAATTTGCTATTCAGTATGTTAATTATTTAAGCGATATAAACTATGGTCTAATATCATATGCTAAGGATTTACCTAAAGTTGGTTCCTTTGGTATAGGGTTGCAGTATTTTAATGGCGGGGAATTTATTACTTCCGATGCTGATGGGAATACTTTTGGTACTTTTGGTACTTCGGAATTGGCCTTAAACCTTGCTTACAACAAATCGTTCGATAGTATTTTTTCCATTGGTGCTATTGTAAAACCTATCTATTCGCAGCTCGAAAATTATAAATCGTTTGGTTTAGTAATGGATGTAGGGGCAGCTTATACCAGCGCCGATCAACTATTCACGGCCTCAATTCTTTTAAAAAACATGGGTGCCCAAATAACCAAATACGACGAAGAATCGGGTGAGGTCCCCTTTGATATCCAAGTGGGTATGGCTACCAAATTAGCTCATGCCCCTTTCCGGTTTTCAATTGTGGCGCATCATTTAAACATTCCTAAATTATCGTATCAACAAACAAACTACCCCGAACCAACAAATGTTGAACAGACCCCCGAAGAAACGGAATCGCTCAGTTTTATTCAAGAAACATTGAACCACATGATTTTTGGGGTTGAGTTTGTTCCCACTAAAAATTTCTTTTTACGAGGGGGTTTTAATTATTTGCGCCGTCAGGAACTCAAACTTGATGATAGTCCCGGAATGGCCGGTTTTTCATGGGGTTTTGGATTTCGAATAAAGAAAATACACTTGAGCTATTCTAATGTTAGGTACAATCAAGCAGGTATTTCAAACCAATTTGCTATCACTACCCGACTTTCCGACTATTTTAACTAAGCGCAATATGGTTTAACCCACAAATTACTATACCAATTCCCAGCGTTGCAGTGCGTTTATATCGAAAATGTGTGCTTTTTGACAACTTCACATCCTCTGATTTTGAAAAGTCGGGTCGCATGTAACTATTTCATTTTATTCATAGTTGGAAAATTCACTTACAGATATTTAG
>DYQV01000355.1 GCA_020719105.1 Rikenella microfusus | reverse complement strand
CGTTTGGATAATCCTTATAGGTTTTAGGAGGGGTATCCATAATTAGGTTGAAATCGGTGAGGGTAATGCCCAGCTTCTTGGCAACATATTCTTTTTCTTGTTGAGCAATTATTGGATCGTATGATTTGCTTTTTAGTAGTTCTATTGCTTCATCGCGAGTCATTTCCCCGGTACATATTTGAGTGGAAAAAGTGGCTCTCCGGTAATCAATATTGAATTTTTCGGGCAGAATATAGGATTGTAAAAATCCGGTAAACTTCGATTCGTAGTGTTTTCCTCCATAGTATTTCCAATCAAGCCTTTGTTCAAGAACTTTCATGGCTTCTTTTTTGGCAAAAGGCACATAATTCAGTAAATAAACAAACCGGATTCCTTTAACAAACTTATAGTAAATTTCTTTTTGAAACCCGAAGGTTGGAAAGGTTCTGAGTTTTTTAGCACCAAATATTTTTTGAATGCCCTTTAGATAGGTTACATCTTTTGCATTGTAATGCCAGCTTTTTGGCAGGATTCCTTCGGTAGCAAAATTGCCACCGCTTATGATGTATTTTATATTGTTTTGAGCTGCTATTTTATGCAATGCGGCCGGTATGGCAATATCGGTAGGTGTTTCGGCTTCGGGAACCGATGCTTTAAGGAAAGCAAGCTGCAAATCTTTGAACTCCTCCCAATCCAACACATAGCTTTGATAATCGATACCTAATTTAGCCGCCACATTCTTAATGTTTTGTACTGCAGCTTCTGAATTCCAGCCATTATCCATATGAACCGCCAAAGGGCGTAACCCTAAATTCTTGGCAATATAAGCAGCGTAACAGCTATCAATTCCGCCGCTTATCCCAATTAAACAGTCGTATTCATTATGGGCTCCGGTTTTTTTTATTTTTTCTATGAGCAAAGCCAGCTTTCGGTCGCTTTCTTCTCCCTGATAAACCCTTTTTGAAGTTTTTTCCAAAAACTCGGTGCAATGATTGCAATAACCTTTTTCATCAAAAGTAATTTCGGTATCCGAGGTATCCATAACGCATCGGTTGCATTGTTGATAGTGGGTTGGGTTTGTTGACGACATTGATTTTATGTTGGTGTTTATTTAGAAACAAAAATAGTTAAAATCAGTCATTAAAACGCATTTCTTATTTACAGGGCTAAATTAAAATTATTGATTACTTCAAAATTCGCTCTTTAACCAATATCCAAATAGTGGATCAAGCAGTGTCACGTTTTTGCCGGAAATATCGATTAGTTCTTTTTGTTCAAGTGCCTTTTTTAGTCGCGATACATTTGCCGAACTTCCTAGGTTGTATAGTTTTATAATGTCAGCTCGCGTAAATTCACTTTGAACGCCATTCACGAGTGCTTTTAAAAAATTAATCTGATACCCTGTAAGATTTTCAGTTTGGTTATAATACAATATTTTGTTTTGGTTTAATAAATCTTCCAGTGCTTCATCAAGCTGTGCTTGAGTGGCTTCGGTAGTTGTTTTAACCCATACCAGCCAAGCCAAATGTTGAACGTACGATGAATGGTAATCGACCATACTGGAAACTTTTGCGGCCAAATCTTCGGATATTGATTTTCCGGTTGCCGTAAACCGGGCACAGATGTAGGAAGTCCAACGTGTGGCATCAATTTTTTGTAAATAAATCAGATCGCCAAATTTATAGAATGGGCTGCTTTGTTTTGAAAACAAGTTGGTAAGTACATGCATTTTGCTTCCATAAAGGCAATACGTTACATTGGTTTGTAATTGCCAGATGCTGCGCATTTTCTTTTGAAAATTGATAGCATTTGTGTATTCGGCAATTTGTTGGAATTCATCAATACAAACAACCAATCGGATGTTTTTTGAAACCGCTATTTTTTGAGGCAGATCCAAAATATCCTGTTCGGTTTGTATATCATTGAGTACATCGAACGAAATGGAAAAATCGTTTAGGGGATCGCTCCCCATGCTAAACTTTGGTGAAACCCTCGACAGGAAATTCTTTGCATTTTCCATCCACTCTTCCCACTTGTTTGAGGTCTGTTTTATTATTTCAGTAGTAAAAAGCCGATAAAAATCGACTTCGGTTCGGCACATAAAAGCATCCATAGTTACTACTTTAATTTGTTGACCGGAATTATTGACCTGTTTTGCCACCTTTTTAACTAACGAGGTTTTGCCCCATCGGCGTGGAGAAACAATGATGGAATTGATCCCGTTTTTAAAGTTGCCTTCTAGGCGTTTGCACTCTTCATCTCTGTTAGTGAAGTTATTCCCAAAAGCTGCGGTCCCGAAAATAAATGCTTGTTCCATAACTATTGCTTTAAAGGATAAAGCTAAACAAAATATTCATTAGTAACAACTCTGTTAGTAACAATGTTGTTACTAACAGAGTTGTTACTTCATTTGGTTGTTGTTTTACGTAAAAATAAAATAGCTTTATTATTAGGCAATCGGTTGGTATTACTGGGTGTTGTGAAATAAATGAACGATTGCTGCTGTTTGCGGGGCTGAGTTAAAATCAATCATTAAAATGCATTTCTTTTTTACCGGGGTAATTAATTAATACCCCTTTTTTGGGGCCATGATATACAAACATACTTCCTGCCGCCAATCCCGTTGCCAAACCTTCTTTATATGCCTGTTTAAGGTGGATCATGCTGCCAGCTCCACCCAAAGCAACTACAGGAATGGAAACTTTTTCGGAAATGGAGCGAATCAATTCCAAATCATATCCTTGCATGGTGCCGTCTTTTTCAATGGCCTGAATAATTAATTCCCCTGCTCCCTTTTCCTGCATCAATTGGGCAAAATCAATGGGACTATAGCCGGTGTTTTTATTTCCACCCTGAATCCAGGTTTCGGTTTTCCCGAACCGTTTCTTTTTCACATCAATACAAATAACAATGGTTGAAGAGCCAAAGGTTTCGGAGGCTTCCCACACAAAATCGGGCTTTTCAGCAGCGACACTGCAGAGTATCACTTTTTCGGCACCCGAACCAATTATTTTCCGGATATCTTCCAGCGACCGGATTCCGCCTCCCACGGAAAATGGCATGTTGGCTTCTTCTCCCACGTTTTTAACAAAATCGAGCGAAATCAAACGCTTTTCTTTGGTGGCTTCAATGTCAAGAAAAACCAATTCATCGGCTTTCAAATCGTTGAAAATACGCACCGCATTTATGGGGTCGCCAATGTACCGGTGGTTTTTAAACCCAATGGATTTAACCAAAGCAAGGTTTTTAAGCAATAATACCGGTATAACTCTGGGACGGAACATCTTTTAACAGTAAGTGGTTATCAGTGATTAGTAAATAGTTATTGGTTGTTGGTGTTTGTTGGATTAATGGATTTAACCCGGATTATTCATTAATAATCCTGACGATTAAGCTACACCTCAATA
>DYQV01000354.1 GCA_020719105.1 Rikenella microfusus | reverse complement strand
TGCTCAGGTATGAATAAAGCGGGTTAAAATAAGGGAAACCTTAGTTTGCAAAAAAATACTTTAAACAGCTCTTTTATCGGGCAATCCGGCAAACCATTTTAAATCGGGCTCAGAAGGGCGAAAAGCATCCGAATCTAAAATCTTTCCTTCCGGATCGATTAGTATAAACCGGGGAATGGTTTTGATTAAATAATTGTTTAGAAAGACATCGGGATTTGTTACCCAAAATTGATTGTGAACATAACTAAAAGTAGTAAGGTACTCTTTCCAATCCTTTTCATCCTCATCCACCGAAAGGCTGACAAACTGAATCTGTTTGTTCATGAATTTCCGGCTAAGTTCTTCAAAATGGGGCGACTCCCTTTTGCAGGGCAAACACCAGGTTGCCCAAACATCAATGTAAACATAACTACCTTTGAAATTATCCAGCGTAAAGGTTTGTCCGGTTGCATCAACAAAAGTTACAGAAGGCGCTTTATCATTTACTAACAGTGCTTTGTATTGTTTAAAAGGATCCAATAACTCATTTTTCAATTTGTCATCGCTACAATTTAGTTCAAATACTTCAAAAAGCAGATCTGTGTTTTTGTAACCAAAATATTTCACTTGCTCCTTAAGTATAGAAGCCATCAAATAATTCTTGACTACCTCATTGGTAATTAACCTATTTGTTTGCTGCAATCGAATTAAACTTACTTCATAAGTTTGAAGGTTTTTGTTGGGATTCGATTTTAGCTGCTCCTCAGTATAATAAGCAATGTAAGAATTCAAAAATTGCTTATACTCATACACCTTCAACAACGATGCATTGTTAACATCCAATTTATTCAGAAAGCTGAAATAGGTAACCTTATTGATAGCAATGGATTGATTGGTTAGTATTGGATATTCCATCAATTGATTGGCCCAATTGTAAAGCAGCGCGGCCTGCTCCTGTTCAATAAAAAGGTCCGGTAATTCAGGATGAGATTCTTTGTATTCATCCAAATAAATCTTCCCAATTACATATAGGGAATCAGCTAAATACCTAAATTCTTTTTCAGGTACTTCATAAAGATGCGAAACATAGATGCTCTGTTCAAGCATCCGCTGACTTTTTTCTTTCAAATACACATTGGTTTCAGCTCCTATTCCTGAAAATTGCGTGGAATTAATTACATCACTCAGGTCGAATTCTAAATATAAGTTATCGCCTGGGTTTAGAAATATTCGGATTGATTTACTGCCATTGCGAAGAATAAAATACCTGCCAACCGATATATCTTGGGTAAAACTAAATTGATTGGTTTTATCAAGCAATGAAGTGTCAGCCAATTGATCCGATATCAATATAATCTCTGAATCATTGGAATGGTTTACTTTTCCGGACAGCACGGTTTTTTTTGAGTCCGATGAATCGCCTGCCTCATCTTTTATTTGAGTGCCATTTTTTCCTGAATTTTTGCATCCAAGTAAACCGGTTAATAGAATCAAACTTAATACAAGAGCGATATTTTTCATTGCTTTCTGGATTAATAAATAAGTAATCTTCCTTACATTCTTTTTGCAAAACTATATGAAAAACAAAATTCTCTCTATTTTATTTCCACCATTTGCTATTAACATTAAAGAACAATAGCGAAGTTTTAATGTATCAGTAGAAAGCTCTTTTCCTGCCTATTATTATTCTCATCAACGGCTTTAATAACAATCGAACTTTTATTTAGTATTGAAATAGTAGCATTAAATTTCGGGTTATACTTAGTACTGTCAAAACTTGCCCTCACTCCGTCGATAAATATACCTGTAATTAAACTGGCATCTTCAATCTCACCCTCGATGTAAAGGCTTGGTCCGTCTGATTTTATATAAATCTCACCATTTTCGCTTACAAAAGGGGTGGCTAATCGCACAACTGGCAACTCTGTATCTGTTTTTTGCAAATCGTAATAAATAGTTGAAAAATTGCCATAAACATCGGTGGCTGTAATAGTTAACTTGTTTATTTCAGAAATATTCAAGTTGTACTTGAATTCATTATTCGTACCTAATTCAACTGCTTGTCCATTAATTGTTACTGAAGAAATATTGCTTTGATCGGTAATTTTTCCCTGAATAAGTAAATCCTCTAAATTATTGAATGCAGCCAATCTATTCTGGTTAATTACCATTGGCGAATCAATTATTACAATGGGTGAATCCATTTCTCTGTTGAGTTCAAACAACCGCTTTTTTGTATCGGCAATTTCTTTGGAATAAATCGGATTATTATCTGTCAGTGTTAAAAAGAGCAAAAAATCTTTTATTGCCGATTCGTTCTCCATTAGTTCCTCGTTTGCTTTACCTCTGCAGTAAATTGCTAAATAATTAGACGGTTCAATTGCCAGCACCTGCGAGAAATCGGATTTTGCATTTTGAAAATGTTCGTATTCAAAATAATAAACTCCACGTGTAAATAGAACCGAGGGCTTATTTTCAGTCAAAGTTTCCAGTTTCGATAAATCATTTATGGCATTTAACAGTTCGCCTCTTTTGTAAAATATAAGGCTTCTAATTTCATAAGCTTCCGGTACCTCCGGAAATTTTTGTACTGCATTATTGGCAAATTCCAATGCACGGTCAAATCTATTGCTTTTAAGATACGTTTTTGATAAAGCAAAAAAGGCTTCTTGAAAATTGGGATTCAATCGAATGGCGTTATTATAATCGTCAATAGCCAGATCATAATTTTTTAAACTGTCGTTGGCTTCACCCCGTGCGTAAAAACACAGTGTTGTTTGCTCTAGTTGCAGGGCTTTATCGAGTGCAAAAATGGCTTGTTGATAGTCATTGAGTTTTACGTGGGTTAAGCCTTTATATTGTAAAACTTGAAAGTTTTTGCTGTCGAAGTTATTTGCCCGGTTTAATAATAAGATTGCTTTGGTATAATTTTTCAATTGATAGTTCAAACGCCCAGCATTAATGAAATTATCGATTGATTTAGGATTTAAGGCAGAAGCTTTTTCATAATCAGATGCAGCTTTTTCCAAAATTTCTAGTTTCTCAAATATTTGGGCTCTTAAAACATAAGCATCAAAGTAGTTAGTATCAACAGTAATTGCACGGTTGAGTTCTGTTAAAGACTCTTGGTATTGCTGGCCTTCAAAAAACTTCTTTGCATTTCTAAAACTTTTTTTTGCATTTTGCGCTTGGCTAGTACTAACAATTACACCCAATATTGCTATCATTAACAGCCTATTCTTGATATTCACCTTTCAACAAGTTTTATAATCCTACTATAAATACAATCCTTTGCAAAAACAAATATAACAATTAAAAAACAACCATAAGCAACATAATATTTGACCTTATCAGGTAAGATGCCCCTTATTTGATGTAATTGCAAATCAGATGGATGAATGGAAAAGGGAGTTGTTTTTTCGAAAAACAACTTCTTAA
>DYQV01000353.1 GCA_020719105.1 Rikenella microfusus | reverse complement strand
TCTAAACTCTAAACTCTAACATATAACACCAGAAAAATGGCAATCGATAAATTTGTAACTATAAAAACACAGTGTGTGCCAATTGCAATCGAGAATGTGGATACTGACCAGATTATTCCAGCCCGATTTTTAAAGGCCACAGAGCGTAAAGGATTTGGCGATAATTTGTTTCGCGATTGGCGCTACGATGCCAATAATAATCCCATTGCTACTTTTCCTTTGAATAATCCCAAGTATTCCGGTAAAATATTAGCTGGAGGTAAAAATTTTGGAAGTGGTTCCAGTCGTGAACATGCTGCATGGGCGATTTATGACCATGGTTTTAAAGTAGTAGTCTCCAGTTTTTTTGCTGATATTTTTAAGAATAATGCGTTGAATAATGGATTGTTGCCTGTGCAGGTAAGTGAAGTATTTCTGCAAGAGCTATTTGCTGAAATTGAAAAAAATCCAAAAGTTGAAATTGAAGTAAACCTCGAAAATCAGCAAATTAAAATAGCCTCCACAGGAACTAAAGAAACTTTTGATATCAATCCTTATAAAAAAGAATGTATGTTAAAGGGTTACGACGATATTGATTATTTATTGAATATTAAAGACAAAATTGAAGCCTACGAAAAAAAGTCAATAAATTAGTAGATTGATATAGTAAGCAACAAAAAATGAATAGTACCCAAATTGAGTGATTTGAAAAGGCAAATCACTCACTGTTAATTTTTAAAACCAAAATTGCTGAAGCAGATTTACTTCAACAATTCAAACAACATTAGGCCAATGAAAATCATATTGCTCGATACAACACTCAGGGATGGTGAACAGACCTCAGGAGTTTCCTATACTGAAGATGAAAAACTCAGTATTGCTAAGATATTGCTCGAAGATTTGAAGGTGGACCGATTGGAAGTAGCTTCGGCAAAAGTATCCGAAGGTGAATTTAAAGCAGTTAAAAAGATTACCGCTTGGGCTGAACATCATGGTTATATTGAAAAGATTGAAGTTTTGGGCTTTGTTGATGGAATGAAATCAATTAATTGGCTGAAAGACACGGGTTGCAAAGTATTAAATTTATTAACAAAAGGTTCTTTGAATCATTGTACCTATCAGTTACGGAAAGAACCTCAAGAGCATTTTAACGATATTAAAGAGGTAGTTAAACAGGCTGCCAATGAAGGAATACGGGTTAATATTTATTTGGAAGATTGGAGTAATGGAATGCGGAATTCCAAGGAGTATGTTTTTTCAATGATTGATTATTTGAAAGATACAACTATTGACCGGTTTATGTTACCTGATACCTTGGGTATATTAAATCCTGATGAAACTTTCCGATTCATTAAAGAAACTAAGGAAAGATACCCATCATTAAAATTCGATTTTCACGCCCACAACGATTATGATTTAGCAACGGCTAATGTTTATGCAGCCTTAAATGCTGGTATTGATTGCATTCACGGAACCATAAACGGATTGGGCGAAAGAGCAGGAAATGTGCCTCTTTCAAGTGTTATAGCCATTGTAAATGATCATTTCAAATTTAAAATGAATGCAAAAGAAACACGTCTCAATTTTGCCAGCCGGATGGTGGAAATGTACTCGGGAATCCGCATTCCACAAAATAAACCATTAATTGGGGAAAATGTGTTTACTCAAACAGCCGGTATTCATGCCGATGGCGACAATAAGAAGAACCTTTATTACAACGATTTGCTTCCTGAGCGTTTTGGACGAAAGCGTTCTTATGCTTTAGGAAAAACATCAGGTAAAGCCAATATTATTAAGAATCTGGAAGAAATGGGCATTGAATTGGACGATGCTTCGATGAAAAAAGTAACCCAGCATATTATTGAATTGGGCGACAAAAAAGAGATGGTTACCCGTGAAGATTTGCCATACATAATTTCCGATGTCTTGCGAAGTAAAGCCATTGAAGAAAAAATTGAAGTGATAAATTACAATTTCAGTGCCGGTATGGGACTTCGGCCGGTGGCATCGGTTAAAATTAAAGTGAATGGAATTGGTATATATGAAGAGCATTCAGCGGGTGATGGACAATACGATGCTTTTATGATGGCAATTAAAAAGATTTATTTGAACCTGAATAAAGGGTTGCCCCGATTGGTTGATTATTCAGTTTCTATTCCTCCCGGAGGTAGAACAGATGCCTTGGTACAAACTGTAATAACTTGGAATATGGGAAAAGAATTCCGAACCTGGGGACTTGATTCCGACCAAACAATGGCGGCAATAAAAGCAACAATTAAAATGTTGAACTTAATAGAAACTTTTGAATAAAAGCATTTTGTATTAATACCTGTTATTTTGATTTCCAAAAGGTGAGGTTTTTAACTTCACCTTTTTTATTCCCGATAGCCACTATATTACTGTGAAGAGGTTTAGCTTTCTCATTTCTATAAGTTAGATTATGATAGATAATCAATGGAGTAGTTCTCAATATTTCCGTAAAAAAAATAATCTTTTGTAAGTTTCGATAAAAATTCGGAATCAATGCAAGAATAGACTAAATTTGATAAGGTTTATGGAAAATTTAGATAATGAAATTCCATTCACTGGAGAAGTTGAATTGTCTTTAATTTAAGAATTGATAAATAGAAGTGCAAGTTAACATGTAATTACTTAAATAATAAGGTTACTTAATACACTGAATTATGTCATTCGATGAAAAAGCAAAAGTTTGGGATAACGATCCGAAAAAGGTAGAGCGTGCCAAAATTCTTGCAAAAAAAATTGCTGAATTTGCAAAAGGTAAAAATTTAAAAAAGGCCTTTGAATTTGGCTGTGGAACAGGCTTACTTAGTTTCTGCCTAAAAGATAGTTTTACTGAAATCACTTTAGCCGATACTTCAAAAGGCATGCTTAAAATATTGAAAGAAAAGATGGAAGTCAGTGGTATAAAACATTTTAAATCACTTTTATTATCAGAAGAAAACCATTTTGAATCCGAAAACTATGATATTATCTATTCTTTGATGACCCTGCATCATGTTCATGATTTGGAAGAAGTATTTGAACGTTTTAATACCATGATTAAAGCACACGGTTTTCTCTGTATTGCTGATTTAGATAAAGAAGATGGCGATTTTCATTCCGCCACTGATAGTTTGCATGTCCACCATGGGTTTGAAAAAGTATGGTTGACAAAAGAATTAAGTACCAATGGATTTAAAGTAATTCATTATGAGATATTTCATACCATAAGTAAGGAAATGGATAACGGTTCTACCAAAATATTTCCACTTTTTTTAATGATTGCTCAAAAGGAGTAAAAACTGTTTTTGGATTTTATTACATAACTTATCAGGAATAAAAAAGGCTGCCCTCAAGAGGCAGCCTTCATTTTTACTTAATCTTTTCATCTTATAATTAACCCGCTTTATTCATACCTGAGCACAGCGAAAGGTATGGATGTGTGCAGGAA
>DYQV01000352.1 GCA_020719105.1 Rikenella microfusus | reverse complement strand
CCATTACTTTTGCAACGTTATTATTGAATGTCTTTTTTATTGTCTAATATATAGAATATAGAATCTAAAATCTCAAAATCTAACAAAATGAAAGGAATTGTACTTGCCGGCGGAAGCGGAACAAGGTTGTATCCCATCACCAAAGGGGTTTCGAAGCAGTTGTTGCCCATTTATGATAAACCGATGATTTATTATCCCTTAACCACATTGATGTTGGCAGGTATAAAAGATGTATTGATTATTTCAACTCCCGACGATTTGCCCGGATTTAAGCGACTGTTGGGATCGGGAAAGGAGTGGGGCATCAATTTGGAATATGCCGAACAGCCATCACCCGATGGACTAGCCCAAGCCTTTATTATTGGAGATAAATTTATTGGTTCTGATGATGCCTGTCTGGTATTGGGCGATAATATTTTTTATGGGCACGGGTTACCCGATTTGTTGCGCAATGCCCGTAAAAATGTGGAAGTTGAAAAACAAGCCACCGTATTTGGGTATTATGTGAACGATCCGGAGCGCTATGGGGTTGCAGAATTCGATGAAAAAGGCAAAGTTGTCTCCATTGAGGAAAAACCAAAAGAACCAAGATCAAATTATGCTGTGGTGGGTTTGTACTTTTATCCCAATAGCGTGGTACAAATTGCAAAAACCATCAAACCCTCTCACCGGGGTGAACTGGAAATTACCACAGTGAACCAGGAGTATTTAAAGCTGGATGCTTTGAAAGTGGAACTTATGGGCCGCGGATTTGCCTGGCTCGACACCGGAACCCACGAAAGCCTGATTGAAGCAAGCAACTTTATTGAAATCATTCAAAAAAGGACCGGACTAATGGTGGCTTGCCCTGAGGAAATATCTTTTAACCAAGGTTTTATCAATACTGATCAATTGAAAAAAGTGGCTGAACCATTGGCTAAAAATGGATATGGGCAGTATTTGTTGAAGCTGGCGAAATAATTTGCATTGTAAACAAATTCAAAATTTGATTTATTTTTACAGTTAAATTTTTACAAAGGTGGAAACAATAGACATTAATAAGCTAAGTAATTTAATTGTAAAAAGATTAAAACCGTTAAAACCAATAAAAATTATTTTATTTGGTAGTTATGCTTATGGCAGTCCTTCTAATGATAGCGATCTGGATATTTGTGTGATTCAGGCAAATGAAAATTCAAAGATTCAGGCAAGGAAAGATATACGTAACCGTCTTAAAGATATTATAATTGCAAAAGATATACTGGTTCCCACATTACAGGAATATGATTTTTATAAGCTGCAATACGGTTCTGTATTTATGGATATTGATCAAAAGGGAAAAGTGCTATGGGTGAATTCTTAGAACAACACCAAGTACTTTACAAAAAAGGAGTTGCTGATTTCAATGCGGCTAAAATACTATTTGATCAGTTCAATCAGGGTGAATTGGCATTAGATATTGATATAATTCTTTTCCATTTACAGCAAAGTGCAGATAAATTGATCAAAGCCATATTGTCAAAACAAAAAGTGAATTTTCCTAAGATCCACGATTTGGAGCAATTATATAATCTTCTGCATTCAACAGGGATTGAAGTTTCGGTCGATATCGAATGGCTTATCCAATTGAATGATTTTGCCGTTGAAGGGAGGTATGCAATAATCCATGACGATATTCTGAAAATGGAAGAATATTTCAATACAATTTCTATTTTGAAGGAGTTTACCAAAAAACATTTTAATGAATAATATAATAAACTGAACATTTTATTAATGTTTGGTAGATTTTTAATTTTTTCTAAATTTTAGTTTAAAATGAAAAAAATTACAAAAATTTGTTGCATTGGGGCTGGTTACGTAGGTGGCCCGACGATGGCTGTAATAGCTAAAAATTGTCCCGAAATAAGAGTTACCGTAGTTGATATGAACAAACAACGGATTGCTGATTGGAACGACCCAGATTTAGACAAATTACCGATTTACGAACCCGGTTTAAAAGAAGTGGTAAGTGAGGCAAGAGGTAGAAATTTATACTTTTCAACCGATGTAGATAAATCCATTGATGAAGCAGAAATGATTTTTATATCGGTAAATACCCCCACCAAAACATACGGAAAAGGGAAAGGTATGGCTGCCGACTTGAAATATATTGAATTGTGTGCCCGCCAGATTGCCCGGGTTTCTAAAACCGATAAAATTGTTGTTGAAAAATCAACATTGCCGGTCCGGACGGCTGAAACACTAAGGGCTATTTTAGACCAAACAGGTACTGGAGTAAAATTTCAAATATTATCGAATCCTGAGTTTTTAGCTGAAGGTACCGCTGTTACTGACTTACAAAACGCGGATAGGGTCCTGGTAGGTGGGGAACAATCTCCGGAAGGATTTGAAGCTATGAATGCTTTATCTGATATTTATGCCCATTGGTTGCCAAGGGACCGCATCCTGCAAACCAATGTTTGGTCATCAGAGTTATCAAAACTAACAGCCAATGCGTTTTTAGCACAGCGTATTTCTTCCATTAATTCCCTTTCGGCTCTTTGTGAAGCTACCGGCGCCAACGTTGAGGAAGTTAGCAGGGCAATTGGGGCCGACAGCCGCATAGGTTCTAAATTTCTCAAAACATCGGTTGGTTTTGGAGGTTCCTGTTTTCAAAAAGATCTTCTAAATCTGGTTTATATCTGTCAAACATTGGGGTTACAAGAAGTAGCTGACTATTGGGAGCAGGTAATAATCATGAACGATTTTCAAAAGCGACGTTTTGCCGATAAAATCATCACCACCTTATTCAATACCGTATCAGGAAAAAAAATTGCTTTTCTGGGATGGGCTTTTAAAAAAGACACCAACGATTCCCGCGAAACCCCGGCTATGTATGTAGCCGATCAATTGATGAACGATTTGGCCGTGATTGCAGTATATGACCCAAAAGTGAAGCCGGAACAGATGTTTTCCGATTTAAATTATCTGAATTCCCGCAGCCAATCAGAAAACAGTGAATTGCTCAAACCTTTTAATGATCCTTATGAAGCATGTAAGGATGTTCATGCCATTGCTGTTTTAACCGAATGGGACGAATTTAAAGAATACGATTGGGTAAGAATCTATAACAATATGATGAAACCAGCGTTTGTATTCGATGGACGGAATATTTTGGATAAACAGATGTTAGAGAAAATAGGTTTTCACTATCATGGTATTGGTAGATAACAGCATTTTATAGTTGTAAATTAATTTGAAAAACATTTTTTAAAGTAAATTCGTGCCCATTCGTGGCTAAAAAAAGAAACATGAGTAAAAAAGTTGCATTAATTACTTGAATTTAGGTGATTTAATTCGCATTTTTTTTTGCATATCTGTATCAATAAATAAGACAGTGCAGATGTATGAGCTTGATTTAGATTCCGTTGTAGTTAACCCGGATTATTCATTAATAATCCTGACGATTAAGCTACACCTCAAT
>DYQV01000351.1:1974-3459 GCA_020719105.1 Rikenella microfusus | reverse complement strand
AAAACCGATGAGCTGGAAGCCGATTATGTTTCGTTTAAAGGGTATTTATTGGGCATGGTTTAAACTCAAGAACCAAAAAACTTGAAACAATACGGTCTTATAATTAGAGGAAATCTCTTTTACGAATTAATTAATGTCCTTATATTTACTTTATTGAATTTTACAGACAACTTAAATTATTTTTCATGAAAAGGATAGTTTTATTTTTATTTAGTGGACTAGCAGCTATTGGCTTTTTGAATTCCTGCAGCACAGGTGGCAACCAACAATCGGCTGAAACGGCAAAAAGTACCGCGTTAGAAGTGTTGGTTGAAGTGGAGAACACTACCGATACCAGTGATTATTTTACCATAATGACAATGGATTCGGGCGAAAAGCACCTAAATGCAACCGCAAATGGCTCTATTGCCCTTGATGTGGAAATTCCGATTGCCGGACGATATGTGTCGCAAGTAAAGGTTTCATCGGATGCTACCGACAAAGTAATATGCTGGATTGAAGATTATTATGATAACACCGACGGAAGAACTTATAATATAACAGGCAATTTGGAAGTACCTTATACCGGTGAATTTTCGATGGTTAGTGTTGATGGCAGCCCCTTAAATAATGGAATCCACAAAATGAAAGTACATTTCAACGGACCCGTAAAAATTGATTGGATAAAATTTACCTTGATAAAAGAGCATATAAATACTCCCAAACTTTTAACACAGAATACCGAAGGCAAAGAATGGAACTTGGTTTGGGCCGATGAATTTGATGGTACCGCAGTGGATACTTCAAAATGGACTTTTGATATTGGCGACTGGGGATGGGGTAACTTTGAATCGCAATATTATACCGATAATAAACCCGAAAATGCACGTATTGAAGAGGGTAATTTAATAATTGAAGCCCATAAGAATAAAAACAATGAAAAATGGACTTCAGCAAGGTTAACCACACGGGGAAAAGTAAGCTTTAAGTATGGAAAAATTGAATTTAAAGCTAAGGTTCCCATTGACAGAGGCAACTGGGCTGCCGGATGGACTCTTGGCGATTCGTATGTTGACGAAATTTCATGGCCTTATTGTGGCGAAATCGATATTTTGGAAAGTGTGGCTTTTGAAAGGGATACGATAAAAGATACTGGCGTTGCTCATGCATCGGTTCACAGCAGGGCGTATTATTTTAAAATTGGAAATCAGGTTTCCTCTGCAGTCCCAATTCCTAATATGGAAAATTCATTTCACACATACACACTGGAATGGACCCCCACGTACATACATATCTTTTTTAACGGTGTGCAATATTTTACTTATAACAAAACCGATGTGGAAAATGCATGGCCTTTTGATATACCTCAAAACATCATTCTAAATCTGGCCATGGGTGGTGGCTGGGGAGGAGCCAAAGGCATTGATGATACGATAACCACACAGAAATTCATTATTGATTATGTGAGAGTTTATGAGCGGAAATAGAATAAAATAAAAAGAAAAA
>DYQV01000351.1:0-1874 GCA_020719105.1 Rikenella microfusus | reverse complement strand
CAAATATTTATTAAATTAGCCCTTAACATTTATTACAATTTTATGGCAAAAATTATTTCGGTTATCAACAACAAAGGGGGAACCGGCAAAACAACCACTGTGCTCAATTTGGGAGCTGCTCTTAAAAAATTAAAATACAAGGTCTTGCTCATCGACTTGGACAGCCAGGGGAACCTTACACACGCACTCCATATAACCGATGCCAAACACCATATAGGAGAACTGTTGCTTAATAAATGTTCGTTGCAAGAAAGTATTGTGGAAGCCGAAGGGATGAACATCATTCCCTCAACCAACAATCTGTTGGATTTTGAATACTTGATTAACAATGAACCGGGAAGGGAGTTGCTACTGCGTGAGGTGTTGAACAATACCAATACTTATGATTATATACTGATGGACTGCCCGCCCAGCATGGGAACACTGTCCATCAATTCGCTGGCAGCCGCTAATTTTTACATTGTGCCCATGCAAGCCGAGAACTTCGCCTTTATTGGCCTTGACCGTATTTTGCAAACGGCCCAAAAAGTTAAAACCCGCATGAATGCTGAACTGGAATTGGCCGGAATCCTTTTTGTGAAATACCAAAACCGCACCAAATTTGGTCAGGCGGTAATAACCAGCATTACCGAAAACTCCATGCTTAAGAATAAGCTATTTAATAGTTATATCCGTCAGGATATTGCCTTAATGGAAGCACCTGCATTTGGGCAATCGATTTTTGAATACGCTGCCAACAGCCGCGGAGCATTTGATTACATGAACTTTGCAAAAGAATTCGTAAAAAATTATGGCAAAAAAAACTAAAAACACCAAGCAATTCCAACAGGCATTGCTCTCAAATACCGACTTTATCCAACATACCGAGGCCACTTTGAATGAGCCCTTGATTAAAGAAGTTTCGATGGTGGACGATGCGATTATGGAAAAATTCAAGCTATTGGCAACTTTTGAAGGGGTTACTGAAAAAGAGTTGATAAATCAGGCTTTAAATCATTACCTTCGCCTAAAAAGCCTGCAATTGGAACAGGCCATGAATATCAAAAAATAAAACCATGATTGCCGAACTAATAAAATACTTGCTTCCCAGCCTGGTGGTATTGCTTACTGCCTGGTTAGTGCTATACTTGATGATAAAAAACGAAGACAAGCGTCGTAAAGTGGAATTGATGCTGGGCACTCAAAAACTTATGAATCCTATCCGAATTCAGGCTTATGAACGGATGGTGCTTTTTTTGGAACGCATTGCTCCTCATTCATTGGTAATCCGTACTCAGAAACCCAACATGACCAACTTGGATTTGCAAAATGCGTTGCTGAAAAACATCCGCTCCGAGTTTGAACACAACATGGCCCATCAACTATACATAAGCGACAGAGCATGGGAACTAACCAAAAGTGCCAAAGAAAACGTCATAAAAACCATCAACCAGAATGCAATCAGGGTTAAACCCGATGCACCGGCTATACAATTAAGCAAATTGATTCTGGAAAAAATGCTCGACAACGACAGCAACGACCCCACCATAAAAGCCATCGGCTATCTGAAAACGGAAATCAGGCAGTTGTTTGTTTAGCAGAAGACAGAAGTTGGAAGAAGGAAAAGCCCCAAAGGGGCGAAAGAACAAAGCTCGGGGCACTTGTCTCGCTTTAGCGGAACGCCCCTAGATAATAGATAAACGGTAGAATGAGGTGCATCCAACTAAGTCGCAATGAAACAGCACCCTAACATGCACCGCAATATGAGGTTTCCAATTATCAGCATCCAGTTACCAAAAACAAGAAACCGGATACCAGACCCAACGTCCAATATCCAGTTTCAAGTTTCAAATCTCAAAATTCTAGTTACTTAAATCTAATCTCTAAACTCTAAA
>DYQV01000350.1 GCA_020719105.1 Rikenella microfusus | reverse complement strand
CTTCGGTCTTCGTACTTTCGACTTCGTTCTTCGTTCTTCGTTCTTCCGACTTCCGTCTAATAACAACAATTCTCAAATAGATTAACAAATAAACAGAATCATGTATTCTCCTTTTTTTTATGTTATTGTAGCAATCATAGTGATTGATTTTATTTTGGAGCGAGGCTTGGATTGGTTAAATGCTGCATGGCGATCCAAACCAATTCCTGAGCTGCTTCAGGGTATTTATAATGAAGAAAAATATAGTAAGCAACAAGAATATGCTAAAATAACGGATCGTTTCTCGCTGCTAACCTCTTCAATTAGTTTTATACTTACACTGCTTTTTTTGTTTTTTCAAGGATTTGATTGGTTAAATGTATTGTTGTTAGGTTATTTTGATAACCCTGTGGTAATTGGGTTGGCTTTTTTCGGTGTGTTATTTTTGGCTGTTGATATTATTGGAATACCATTTGATATTTATGGCACTTTTGTAATTGAAGAACGCTTTGGTTTTAATAAATCAACCCCCAAACTGTTTATTACCGATAAGCTCAAAGGGTATTTACTATCAGCATTTTTTGGAGCTATAATATATTTTGTAATTTTTAGATTAAATGCAAAATGGCCCACTATGTTTTGGATTTATGCATGGTGTGTGATAACTTTTTTCATGGTGTTTATGGCTATGTTTTACAGTCATTTGATAGTTCCACTTTTTAATAAACAAAAGCCATTGCCCGAAGGCGAATTAAAAGAAGCCATTCATTTGTATGCAAATAAGGCGGGTTTTAAAATAAAAAACATATACGAAATTGATGGATCAAAACGGTCAACCAGAGCCAATGCCTATTTTACTGGTTTTGGCAAATTTAAAAGAATTGTATTGTACGACACATTGATTAAAGAATTAACAACCAACGAATTGGTGGCTGTATTGGCTCACGAAATTGGCCATAATAAAAAGAAACACACCTATATTGGATTGTTGGCTTCCACGGTTCAATTGGCTCTGATGCTATTTATACTTTCACTTTTAATTAATAAACCGGAATTATCGCAGGCATTAGGTTCTAACCAGACATATTTTCATTTAGGACTCATTGCCTTTGCTATTCTCTATTCACCCATTTCAACCCTGAGTGGGCTTTTAATGAACATAGTTTCACGACATAATGAATATCAGGCCGATAGATTTGCTGGAGCAACTTGCAACCCGGATGATTTAGTTTCTGCCTTAAAAAAATTGGCAGCTAATAACCTCAGTAATTTAACGCCACATCCAGTGTATGTGTCCATAAATTATTCCCATCCAACCTTATTGCAGCGGATAAAAAAACTTAAAGTACATTTGTTGTAATATTTTTGTTGTTATTTGTTGTGAGTGCAAATCGGAATCGCTAAATTTGTTTTTATAGACAAGAACTATTATTATCAATTAAATTGAAACAATACATACATGATTTAGCCTGACAGGACAATTAATCATTTTAGAGCGTATTTCATGTTGCGTTTAAATTCATGAAAATAGAGAATAATAGTACAAATAATAACAACCTTAAACATAAATAACCAATAAATCGGTATTTAATGGAAGCAAAAAGATTGGTAGGAACCGATGAAAGCCCTGAGGTGATACTAGACAAAAAGACCAACGAATTTAAATTTCAAGGGAAATCGTTACCAGAAGACGTAAAAGAATTTTACAATCCAATACTGGAATGGGTTGAGCAATATGCCATGGATCCCAATGAAGAAACGGTAGTGGAGTTTAATATGGAATACTTTAATTCTGCCTCGTCAAAGCAAATTCTTGATATTTTAGAGCGGTTTGCTATGATAACAGAAAAAGGAAAAAAAATTGCTGTGAAATGGCATTATATGCAAGACGATGAGGATATGGAAGACGCAGGTGAATCGTATGCCGATATTGTTGACATGCCCTTTGAATTGATAAGCTATTAAATTTATATGCCGCATACACTTGCAGTGGCACTATTTATTTTTCTCTTTTCAAGTTTATTTGCCCAGGTTTACCATTACGAAACAGGAAAAGCAATTCCTTTAAGTAAGCCTGGGCAAATTATTTGGAAATCGGGTGTTTACTATAATTATCCTGCCGATTTTGGTACTTTGGCTGTATTGGAGAATCCTTCTCTTTCAAAATCACGATTACTAAATATCCCCATTATCAAAATTAACTGTACCCAATCAGATAGTGCATTGGAGCCAGTTTTTATTCTTAACGGAGGACCTGGTGAAAGCAACATTCAAACCCATCTAATTTTTACAAGGTTACTCGAAAAGCATGACATTATTTTAATGGGCTATCGGGGAGTGGATGGTTCGTTTACTGTATCGAGCAATGAATATAAAAAGGCACTCTTTGCTGATAGCCTCTCCATGACTAATTACCAGCAAGTTTTTAATCAGGCAATTTCTCAAACGTTGGCTTCGTTAACCAATCAAAAAATTGATATTCGGGGCTATAGTCTTGAAAATGTTATCAATGACATTGAATTAGTACGGCAGCATGAAAACTATCCGAAAATTTCTTATGTAGCCTATAGCTATGGAACAATGCTTGCTCAGCTTTATGAGCAAACATACCCAAACCAGGTAGAGAAAATGGCGTTAATAGGAGCAAGGCCTTTTGGAAATTTTAAAATCAACGACACGTTGTTTAAGCAACAAGTTTATTTAATGTTCAAAGACTTCAAATTCAGGAATCAGGAATCCGATAGTTCTATCCTCGATTTGGATAGAATCCTTCAACGAGTTGAAAACGATTCTTTTTTACTATCAAACCAACTCAATCCGGTACGTTTTCGTATTTTTTTATTTTCGCAGTTCTACTCGTTGAAAAAAACCGAGGAGTTATTTGTTGCAATCAGTAATATAGATAATTCGGGTTCTGCAGGAATTGTTAAAAAATATCAGGAGTTTTATTTGAATTATCCGAACATTGAAATGAGCGATATCTTTTTAAAAAAACAACACTGGTTCAACTATTTGTCTCCCGTTTCCCTTAGCCCGGATGCCACTGATTCTTTAATTAATACGGTAAACCATTGGTATTCACCCTATCATATTTATTTTGATAACAGAAAAACATCGTTAATACTAGATTCGACTATGGTTTCAACCTTATTTATCTGTGCCCGGTTTGACATTGCGGCTCCCATAGTTTTAATACAAGAAATGCAACGCAATACCTATTTAAACAGTACCATTCAAGTAATCAATCATTGTGGGCACTTGGATTTGTTTTATGAACAGAAACCTCAATTAGATAGCCTTGTTTTTAATTATTTTGGTGGTAACCCTTAAATCACCCCATGTTTTATGATAACCTTACAAGGTCGCTTTGGTATCATTGTAAGGCGGGATGGAACTTGGAGCGCCTGCTCCGAGCAATTTTAGAAGCGAAGCAGGCGCTTCGCTCTCCCTAAATCGTTGTAGTAAAACTATGATGCCGATCATGACGTTTACAA
>DYQV01000349.1 GCA_020719105.1 Rikenella microfusus | reverse complement strand
TAATTGATAATTGATAATTGATAATTGATAATTGATAATTATTTATAAACCTTTGAAAAATCAAAACAAAGCCTTACTGTTTGCTTTAACAGCAGTTCTTTTATGGTCAACTGTTGCGGTACCCTTTAAAATTGGGTTACAATATTTTCATTTTGTGCATTTTTTATTCATTACTACCGGTATTGCAGCCATATCCTCTTTTTTAAACCTACTCGTTCAAAAAAAGTTATCATTGATCAGTTCGCTTACCCGAAAAGATTATCTGATGGGAATTATTGGTGGATTTTTGAACCCTTTCCTTTATTATCTGATGCTTTTTAAAGCCTATTCCATTCTGCCCGCACAAATTGCACAGGCATTAAATTACACTTGGCCTATTATTTTGGTTCTATTATCGGTTCCATTTTTAGGGCAAAAACTAAATGCAAAAAGCTTTGCCACACTCATTATTGGTTTTATTGGGGTTTATCTGATAGCATCACAGGGCAAACCATGGAATATAATACCATCGAAACCGTTAGGTGTTAATCTGGCAATTTCCTCATCCATAGTGTGGGCCAGTTTTTGGATTATCAACACCCGATCGAAGCTTGATAGCGGATTAAGCCTCTTTCTGAATTTTACCACAGGATGGATTCTTACTTTGCCTTTGCTTCTGTTTTTTCCATTAAACTACTCAGTACCTTTAACTGGCTGGCTGGCGGTTACTTATGCCGGAATTTTTGAAATGGGAATCACCTTTATTATTTGGCTTACAGCAATGAAATTAACCAGCCGCACCGATAAAATAAGTAATTATGTGTTTCTATCCCCCTTTTTATCGCTCTTGTTTATTCACCTTTTTTTAATGGAACACATTTTTGTTACCACCTTTGTAGGCCTTATTCTTATTGTTATCTCAATTTTTATGAACCGGTGGGTTAACAAACCCTTGAAATATGAAAAGCCTTGAAATGTTCAAAGCTTTTCAAAAAAATGTAATTGTATCATTCTACCAAATAGAGCTTTTCGTGGAAAAAACCAATGAATTATTCAGGCTCTTTTGTTTCAACTGTTTTATTTCGTCCCACATCCCTTAAGGCTTTTTCAATTATCCACTCAATTTGCCCATTGATGCTTCGGAATTCGTCAGCAGCCCATTTCTCTAATCTTTCATATTTTTCCGGATCTACCCTTAAAACAAACTGCTTCTTTTTACTCATTTTATTTAAATTATCGCTTTTCAGCACTTGAAAAATTAATGATGCAAGGTGCCAGCATTTACAATTGGTCTGGCAGATTCCTCACTGCACAAAACCACCATTAAGTTGCTGACCATGGCGGCTTTCTTTTCATCATCCATATCAATAATCTCTTTAGCTTTTAGTTGTTCAAGAGCCATTTGCACCATACCTACCGCCCCTTCAACTATTTTGGAACGTGCAGCCACAACTGCTGTAGCTTGTTGACGTTTTAGCATTGCTCCGGCAATTTCAGCAGCATAGGCAATGTAACTTATGCGGGCTTCAATAACATGTATTCCAGCCATATCAAGCCGTTCCCGTAATTCCTCTTCCAAACGGCTGTTGATTATTTCGCCGCCTGAACGCAAAGTTATGTTGGCATTTTCATCTTCAAAATTATCATACGGATAATGTCCGGCCAATTTGCGCAAGGCAGCTTCACTTTGAATCAACACAAAATGTTCAAACGCATCTACTTCAAATGCGGCTTTGAATGTATCACGGACTCTCCATACCAAAACAATCCCAATCATAATAGGGTTTCCCACCTTGTCGTTCACTTTAATGGGTTCACTGTTAAAGTTTTTGGCTCTAAGCGATATTTTACGCCTAACAAACAGCGGATTTACCCAAAAGAAACCATTTTCCTTTATGGTGCCTTTGTATCTGCCAAATAAAACCAATACACTCGACTCATTTGGATTAACAATTTGTAAACCGGTAAAACAAAAAACACCTATTGCCAATACAACACTCATTGAAAATAATTTCGCAAAAATAATCAGGCCAAGTGAGCCTAAGACCACCAATAACAATACCAACACAGCTAGATATCCATTAGCCGCGGCAAATTCTTTTTCAATTTTCATAATTTCTGGTTTTTAATATCAATTTAATATCATAAAGATATTATTATAATTTTTAAAATACAATAAATTCGAGGTCAAATACACTTTTTCCGGCTAAATAAACCTAGCAAATATCATATTTTCATTCATAGTTGAGAATGAATATAAATTGTACCTTTGATTGTATTTTTACGATTAGAAATTTTTGAAACCAAAACAAGAGGGTATGTTATCGAAAAAAGATTTACAATTCCTACATAAAAAGGAAATCACCCCTGAAAAGATAACAGAGCAGATCAATCAATTTATAAATGGATTTCCAACCTTAGACATTATAAAACCTGCCCTGGTTAAAGACGGAATTAAGCAGTTGAGCGAAAAAATGCTGGATGAAAAAATTAAAGTATTTGAAAATTCCTCAAAAAAACTCAGATCCATCAAGTTTGTGCCCGCTTCGGGGGCTGCAACCCGCATGTTTAAAACGTTGTACGATGCAATGAACCATTACCATAATTCCGAAGAAGAGTATCTTAGGATTACCACCGATAATAGTTTTCAATCCGTTAACTACTTATGCAAAAACCTTCAGAATCTTGCTTTTTATAATGATTTGAAACAAGCTATTGAAAAAGATGGTTGCAGTTTGGATGAAATATCTAAAAAAAGGGATCTTCCACTTTTAGTTCAATATTTGCTTACCGGGAAAGGGCTCAACTATGGCAATCTTCCGAAAGGTTTAATAAAATTCCATAAAACCGACAAAGGCAATCGCACCCCTTTGGAGGAGCATCTTATTGAAGGGATGGATTATGCTGCTTCAGAAGAAAAGATTCATTTGCACTTTACGGTTTCACCCCAACATCTTGACCTATTCAAAAAACAAGGTCAGGAATTGGTAGATGAATACAAAAGGAAAACAAAATTCAAATTCTATGTTACATTCAGCGTTCAAAAACCTTCAACAGATACTGTTGCTGTAGACGAAGACAATTCGCCATTGCGTGATCAAGACGGAAATATACTGCTCCGCCCCGGAGGACATGGCGCTTTAATTTATAACTTAATGGACTTAGATGCCGATTTGATATTCATCAAAAATATTGACAATGTGGTTCAGGATCGCCAGAAAAATGACACCATACGTTATAAAAAAGCATTAGCCGGCTTATTAATTGAAACCAGAGAGACCGCTCAATATTACTATAAAAAACTAACTACTAAAATAAGTAACGACCAGTTGGATGAGGCTGAAGAATTTATTGAAAAACGGCTTTTCATTCTATTGTCGGATCAAATTAAAGGATGGGATAAGGAAACGAAAGCCAAGTTTTATGCCAGCCTACTAAATAGACCTTACCGGGTGTGTGGAATGGTACCAAATGAAGGCGAACCGGGAGGCGGGCCTTACTGGGT
>DYQV01000348.1 GCA_020719105.1 Rikenella microfusus | reverse complement strand
TTCCTGCACACATCCATACCTTTCGCTGTGCTCAGGTATGAATAAAGCGGGATAATACTAACGACCAGTATTCTATTTCTGATGAGTTGAGTCATTTGAAAAAAAAAACAATTTATAAAAAACATAGTACTTTTTGCTTGAAAAACTATATTCAACCTAATAATTCCCTTTTTAGGTAGTTACCGGAAACTGATCCATGATTCTTATCTTTATAAGCGAATTCTCCCCTTAAAATTACCGTTTCAACTTTACCTGTAACCGAAATGCCTTCGTAAATGTTGGAGTCACATTGCTGCCATTGGGTTTTAGTTGAAATAATTCTTTCGCCCACGGGATTCCAAATAACCAAATCGGCATCATATCCAGTTGTTAATATTCCTTTGTTTTTTATCCCGAAAATTTGTGCTGGCTGGAAACAGAGTAAAGAAACCATCTGTTCTAATGTAATTTTCCCGGTCAAAACTCCAAAAGTGTACATCAGTTCCAAACGGTGCTCCACTCCTCCTGCCCCATTGGGTATTTTAGTAAAGTCGTTGATACCCAGTTCTTTTTGACCTTTCAAATTAAATGGGCAATGGTCGGTTCCTATGGTTTGAATGGAACCATTCATTAAATATTCCCATAAAGCATCCTTTTGATTGGCATCACGTAAGGCTGGGCTAAAAACATAAGGAGCAGTCTGCTCAAAGGAACCTTTCAGCTTATCCATGGTTAAAAGAAGGTATTGAGGACAGGTTTCAGCATAAATTGGATATCCTTCTAATTGCGCATCCACAACACACTTCATGGAATCGGGCGATGAAACATGTACAAAGTAAACTTCTGCCTTGGTTATTTTTGCTAAAGCAATTGCTGCTTTAATTGCATCGGTTTCAACCGAACTGGGCCTGGATAAGGCATGATATATCGGTTCATCATACCCGTTCATTATGTATTGTTGTTGCAATGTGGAAATTACATCTCCCTCCTCAGCATGAATAGTTACCAAAGCATTCAAATGGGCTGCCATAACCATTATTTTTTCAAGGATTTCGTGGCTGATTCCAATGGAACTTTTGTAAGCCATATAAACTTTAAACGATGGAATTCCTAAATTTTCAACACAATGGCTCATTTCCTGATACAAGCCTTCGTGGAAGTCGATTGGACTGATATGGAAACCATAATCGCAAAAACATCCTTTAGCATCTGCCAGTCTCTTTTCATAAGCTACCGGAAGCGATTCATTTTTGATAGGGGTTACAAAGTCAATAATTGTTGTGGTACCTCCAGCCAAAGCAGCTTTGGACCCTGAAATAAAGTCATCGGATGAATAGCCTGCTGGGGTTCCTAAATGAAAATGGACATGCGGATCGATACCGCCAGGCAAAATATATTTTCCTGTGGCATCAATTATTTGAGTATGCTCAGGGATATTTTCTATTTCGCTACCAATTGCAGCAATTTTTTCACCAAATATCAAAACATCAACTTTTTGCCTTCCAAAATGGTTTACTACTGTGCCGTTTTTAATTAAAACTGTTGCCATCTAAAAATCCTTAATTGCGTAGTTTATCTTGAAAATTACAACAAAAAAAGTGGATTACAAAAACTTTTCTAATCCTAAGATGTCGCAGGGCTAAACTGTTCTATTGATTCTTTTGTACTGCTTAATTATAATAATTCAAAGAAAACAAAGACAGAATAATAGAGCTACACAAAGTCCTAATTAGCAACAATTTGCTAACTTTACCAAGTAAACCTTGAAATCTATACCTTAATATTTTTTCAATCATTAGTTACAGAATTATTTTCACTCATAATTAAAGCTTAAATTTGCAATTGTATAAACTGAAAAAATGATATTATGCTAGATAAAGGTTATTTAAATAAAACGAAGATAGTTGCTACCGTTGGTCCTGCCATCTCATCCAGAGAGATGTTAAAGCAATTAGTGTTGGAAGGCGTTAATGTATTCCGACTTAATTTTTCGCACGGCAAGCATGATGATCACAAGCAAGTAATTGACTTTGTATTGGAAATAAACGAGGAGTTGCATACCAATGTAGCTCTTTTGGCTGATTTACAAGGTCCCAAATTGCGAATTGGGGAAGTAGAAAATAATGGAGTTTTGTTGGTGGAAGGTACCGAGCTTGAATTTGTGAATGAAAAGTGTATAGGCACTGCTCAAAAAGTTTACATGAGTTATACCCTCTTTCCTTATGATGTGCAGATCGGTGACATTATTCTAATTGACGACGGGAAATTAAAATTGGAAGCCACTTTTACCAACCGAAAAAATACTGTTAAGGCCAAGGTGATACATGGTGGCATCCTGTCATCGAAAAAAGGGGTTAATTTACCCAATACACGTATATCGTTGCCAAGTTTAACACCCAAAGATATTGAAGATGCCGAGTTTGCATTGGAAAACAATGTTGATTGGATTGCCTTGTCGTTTGTGCGTTCAGTAACCGATATTGCCGATTTAAAAGATTTGATTAAAAAGAAAAAGAAGCATGCCAAGGTAATTGCAAAGATTGAAAAACCCGAAGCCCTCTTGGAGATTGACAATATTATTGATGTTACTGACGGTGTAATGGTTGCAAGGGGTGATTTAGGAGTTGAAATGCCTTTTCAGGAAGTTCCTTTGATGCAAAAAATGTTAGTCGAAAAGTGCATACGCTCTGCCAAACCAGTAATTATTGCTACCCAAATGATGGAAAGCATGATTCTGAATTTCAGTCCAACCCGGGCAGAAACCAACGATGTTGCCAATGCCGTAATTGATGGGGCAAGTGCCCTGATGCTCAGTGCCGAAACCAGTGTGGGCAAATATCCGGTTGAAGTAATTCAAAACATGCGAAAGATTATTTCGTTTACCGAGCAAAATGGATACCCTTATTACAGGGAACACTCACCATCGGTTAAGAACCACACCTTTATAGCTGATTCTACCTGTAGTAGTGCTGCTAAAATGGCTCAACAGACACAGGCAAAATCAATCATTGTGTTAACCAATTCCGGTTATACTGCTTTTAGGATTGCCAGCCACCGCCCCAATGCCAATATTTACGCATTCACACCAGATAAAGGGCTTTTGCGACAAATGTCTTTACTGTGGGGCATCCGCACGGTTCATTCGGCTGAATTTCTTTTTACTTTCGATGCCATTGAATTTACGCTGAAATACCTAAAAGAAAAACATCTGATTGAAGATAATGAACTCGTAGTACATGTGGGAAGCATGCCGCTGAATAAAAGGGGGCAGACCAATATGGTGAAACTGTCTTATTTTTAGACAACCATACGTTACTTATGAGTAGAAAAACAGCCAATTAATTAAAGTGGCTCTATTCTAACTATCGGGTGATTTCTAAATTAACCAATAAATTGGAAAGATAGGTATGCTAACACTTTATTTAATACGCTAATAAGGTTGATCAATTCTTATGTTAACCCGGATTATTCAAGAATAATCCTGACGATTAAGCTACACCTCAAAATTG
>DYQV01000347.1 GCA_020719105.1 Rikenella microfusus | reverse complement strand
TAATAATGTTACGCGTAACGATAAAGCGGGAAGTTTTGGGGTAAAAGGGAATTATCCGACTTATAATAATATCGACGAAAGTAAAATGGTTTATGGACGTTATATTAACGATATTGACATGACCGAAAAACGAAAAGTCTGTGTTATTGGCGAGCGTGTGTACGAAGTACTTTTCCCAACGAAAGAAAACCCCATTGGTAAAGACATTCAGGTAAATGGAATATATTTTCAAGTTGTAGGCGTAGCGCGTCATTTATCGGATATAAATATTGGAGGAAATGCTCAGGAAACAGTAGTGTTGCCTTTCAGTACTATGCAACAAGCTTTTAATCAAGGTAATGTGGTTCATTTTTTGGCGGTAACAGCCGTACCCGGAATAAAAGTGAGTGTTGTAGAAGAAAAAATCCAAAAGGTTCTCAAAACTCGAAACAACATTGCTCCTACCGATAAAACAGCGGTTGGTGGCATGAATATCGAAGACCAGTTTACCATGTTTTTGTATCTTGGAATCGGTATTGGTGTATTGATTTGGTTTGTGGGAGCAGGAACATTAATAGCCGGAGGCATTGGAATTAGCAATATTATGTTGGTAACGGTGCGCGAGCGAACAAAAGAAATTGGCATACGCCGGGCTTTGGGAGCAACACCACGCAATATTATTTCGCAAATTATGAGCGAAAGTATTATTCTGACATTGATTGCCGGTTTGGCCGGTTTGATGGTAGGCGTTGGATTGCTGTATTTGGTTGGCGTAGGGCTTAGTCAGGGCGATCAGTTTTTCAAAGACCCGCAAATCAGTTTTTCGATAGCTATTTCGTCGTTCTTTATTTTGTTAGTAATTGGCACATTAGCCGGATTTTTACCTGCAAAACGAGCGATGAATATTAAACCGATAGAAGCGATACGGGAGGAATAATGTGATAATGTGGTAATGTTATGATAATGAGAAGATTAAAGAAATAAAATAATAAATGAAACTAACTTCTGTTCTCCGTCAGCTGACGGATTAGGGGCAGGGTTAAAAACATAAAAATCAAACAATATGAAGAAGTTTTTTAGAATTTTTTGGATTGCTTTGTTAGCAATTGCAGTAATAGGAACGATGTATTTTCTTTGGAAAAAATCGCGTCCCGTTGAGAAAAAGTATGTCATCGAAGAAGTTACGCGTGGTAATATCGAAAAACGCACTGTGGCAACCGGTAAAATTGAGCCTCGTAACGAAATTCTTATTAAGCCGCAAATGTCGGGTATTGTTGCCGAATTGTACAAAGAAGCGGGCGATAAAGTGCAAGCGGGCGATATTATTGCCAAAATTAAAGTGATACCGGACATGGTAAGTCTGAACGCTGCCGAAAGTCGGGTGCAAATGGCTCAATTGGCTTATGATCAGGCAAAACGCAACTACGACCGCGACAAAAAGTTGTATGCTGAAAAAGTAATTTCGCGCGAGGAGTTCGAAAAAGTGGAACTTCAGTTTAACAACAACAGCGAAGAGCTGAAAGCGGCCAAAGACAACCTGAGTTTGACGCGCGATGGTATTTCGAACGATAAATCGCAGCTAAGCAATACACTGGTTCGCTCTACTATCAACGGAACAATTCTGGATATTCCGGTAAAAGTGGGTAACTCGGTGATACAATCGAATAATTTCAACGACGGAACAACCATAGCTACCGTGGCAAATATGAACGATATGCTTTTTGTAGGTAAATTAGACGAAACCGAAGTGGGTCGTATAAAAACTGGTATGCCAATGGATATAACTATTGGCGCTATTGAGAGAACAAAACTCACTGCTGAGCTCGAATATGTTTCGCCAAAAGGTGTGGAAGAAAATGGAGCTATCCTTTTCGAAATGAAAGCAGCTGTAAAAGTTCCCAAAGATGTGTACGTTCGTGCCGGTTACAGTGCCAATGCCGAAATTGTACTTTCGAAACTCGAAAACGCGCTCACAGTGCCCGAAAGCTGCATCGAATTTAGTGGCGATACAGCCTTTGTATATGTTCTGAAAACCAAAGAACCACAAACATTTACCAAAAAACAAGTAAAAACCGGCTTATCCGACGGGATAAAAATAGAAGTGAAAAACGGTGTAAAACTCAAAGACAAAATACGTGGAGCTGAAATTATTGAAGACAAAAAATCTAATATTAAAAAATAAAACTCTGGACAAGCGATTTCCCAATTTCCTAATCGCTTGATGATTAAATATTAAAGCGGTTAGGAAACCGCTTCTCCCTTACTAAATATAAAAAAAATATGCGTAAAATAATAATATTCATAGCCGCTTTTCTGACTGCGCTCATTGCAAATGCGCAGACACCTTGGACGCTTCAACAATGCGTGGATACAGCGCTGGCAAATAACCGTAATATAAAACAACGCGAATTGATACGCCAAAACAACGAAATTGCATGGCAGCAGGCGCGTAACAATTTGCTCCCGAATCTGAATGCTTCGGCTGGTCAAAGTTGGAATTTTGGAAGGTCGCAAATGGTAGATGGTACGTACCGAAACATTAACTCAAACAGTTCTAATTTCAGTGTTTCGAGTGGTATAACGCTATTCGATGGATTGAAAATGAAATATGAAATTGATGCCAAAATGGCACAATTGAAACTTTCGGAAGCAAATTTGCAAAAAATTCGTGAGGATATTGTGTTGAGTGTGTCGTCGGCTTTTTTGCAAGTACTTTTAAATAAAGAAATGCTTCAAATTTCGAATGACCAATTAAAGCTAACCGAAAGTCGAATTGAACAACAAAAATCATTAGTTGATGCTGGGAAATTAGCTGAGGGCGAACTTTTCGAATTGTATTCGCAGCAAGCAAAAGAAGAACTCAATCGCACGCAAGCTGCCAATACTTTGAAACTTTCGTTGCTCGATTTAGCTCAGATTCTGGAATTGCGCGATTTCGAAAAATTAGATATTACCGTTCCGGCTGATTTAGTGGAGAACGAATTGCAGTTGCTTAGTGCCGATGCGGTTTTTGCAAGTGCCGTAAAAACCCGTCCGGAAATTAAAAGCGCTGAACTGCAATTGCAAAGCAGCGAAAAAAATATACAAATTGCCCGCTCGTATTATTTTCCAACCCTTAGTTTTGGCACCAATGTGGGTGGAGGATATTACAATCAGGTAAGTACGCCGCTGAGTGCAAGTCTTGGTTTTAACCTGTCGGTGCCTATTTTTAATAAATTTCAGGTAAAAAATCAGGTTCGCTCGGCACAAATCGACGTAAAAAGTAACCAACTGAATGTGGAAAACGCAAAACTCGAGTTGCGTAAAACCATTCAGCAGGCTTATTTCAATGCCGTAGCAGCCAAAGCAAAATGGGAAGCTTCCATTAAATCGGTTGCATCGAGCACCGAAGCTTACCGATTTGCAAACCAAAAATACGAAGGCGGACGCGCCAACGTGTATGAACTGTACCAAGCTAAAAATAACTTAGCCCGCGCACAATCCGAAGTTGCCCAATCGAAATACGAATACGTTTTTCG
>DYQV01000026.1 GCA_020719105.1 Rikenella microfusus | reverse complement strand
ACCTTTCGCTGTGCTCAGGTATGAATAAAGCGGGTTAATAAGCTGTATAGCCTGGTTACTTACTTGGTCGTTAACTTGGTTACTATAATCAGGATGTACCGGAAGGGTAACCAAAAAATGGGTGCAAACTTCATCGGTTTCGAATATTGGAGCAGGAGAATCCTTATCGGCCATAGCATCATAAATAGTAGGAAAACCCGTGCCACGTCCTTCAGTTAAATGAAGTTCTTTTAAGAAATCACCAATACGTCGTTTGCGGTATTCTCTGGATACAATGCGCCTTTGTGTTCGCAATATGTTGGCATTTACCGGTGGTACCGGGCCAGGAAAGCTAAGTATCTCAATTTTGTCGGGCCACACCTGTACCTCGATGGGTGAACCGAGTTCATAGCTTTTATGATAAACTGCATTTGACAAGACTTCCTCAACGGCATCGTAAGGAAAATTATAAACCCGGTCGGCTTCAGCCTTATTTGTATGCTTTACCACTTTCTCATTTAAACTGAATTTGATTAAATAAAATTGATTTGGAAAAAATGAAAAAGCCTGCAAATCATCCAATTTGCAGGCTTTTGATTCGGGATGAATCCCATTTTGTCGGGGCAGCAGGATTCGAACCTACGACCCTCTGGTCCCAAACCAGATGCGCTACCGGACTGCGCTATGCCCCGTTGCCTTTTTTAAAGCGACTGCAAAAATAGGTATTGTTTTATCAATTACAAATTAATTCTACAGATAATTCAAAAAAAAGAATATTTCCTCCCTTAATATTTAAAACTACTCCCTCCTAAAAACTCACGTAGTATGGAGGTAGGTGGAATTTCTTCGTCGGCAATGGGCATTACGTAACTAAAAAACTTTAATAACCGCACCGCTTCCCGGTATGCCGGATTATTTTTGGGAACTTCGTGCAATAACGGTTCAGCGTATCGCTTGAGTACGCCGGTTTCGTAATGTACTGCGGTATTAAACATGACATCGGCATTTTCCTGATAGGGAAAAATGTTTTCTTCTTCTCCATTCCTCACACTAAACCAACGATTAATGGTTTCTAAAGCACTGTAGCCCCGGTATTTATAATCACGCACAATTCGCCGCACCAATCGGGTATCGGTGGTTGGAATGCGGTTGTGGTTGTCGAGCGATATGGTAGTAAGTGCCGAAACATAGATGCGGAACTTTTCATCATTGCTGATATAAGCTGTCAATTTTGGATTCAATGCATGAATTCCCTCGGCAATTATGATGGTTTTGTCATCAATTTGAAGGGTGTCGCCATCGTAAAAACGCTGTCCGGTTTGAAAAGAAAATTTTGGCAATTCTATTCTTTCTCCGGCAAAAAGCTGTAACAGGTTTTTGTTTAATAATTGAACATCCAGTGCATCGAGCGATTCAAAATCATACTCCCCGTTTTTGTCGCGGGGAGTTAATTCGCGGTTCACAAAATAATTATCGAGCGATAAGGTTGCCGGTTTTAGCCCTGCTACTTTTAGCTGAATAGCCAACCGGTTGGCGAACGTTGTTTTTCCGCTGGATGAAGGCCCTGAAATAAGAATGAGTTTCGGAAGTTTTGGCCTGTTGTAAATAGTATCGGCAATATAAGCCAGCTTTTTTTCGTGCAACGCTTCCGCAATTTTAATTAATTCGCTTATCTGCTTGCTTTTAACTGCCTCATTGATGTTGCCAATATAACCCACATTTAATATCTCGCCCCAATTCTGGTATTCCTGAAACACTTCGAACAGTTTGTCCTGAATCACAATATCTTCACATTCATCAGGCGTTTCTAATTTTGGCACAATAAGCAACATCCCATCGTAGTATTTTACCAAATCAAAAACTTTTAGATAGCCGGTTGAAGGGACTAAAAAACCAAAAAAATAATCAATGGTCTCCTGAAGCTTATAAACCGAGGTGTAAAGCTGTGGGCGCGATTTGAATAACAATGCTTTCTCCGTTAATCCACTTTCTTCGAAAAGCTGAATGGCCTCTGTCGATAAAATTTCATCGCGTTTAAAAGGGATGTCTTGTGAAATTAGCTCCCGCATCCGGGTTCCAATGGCAAAAACCGTGTCAATTTCCAAGCTTTTTCCCATTCCATCAAACTCGCAATAGTATCCTTTCGAGATGGAATGTTCAATTTTAAGCTTTCGTCCGGGAAGTATTTCACAGGCCGCTTTTTGCAGTACAAAGGATAAGGACCTTACATACATGCGCATCCCATCGGGGTGACTGATATCAATGAATTCAACGGTTTTGGGTTTGTAAATATTGTAGGTAAGTTCCTTGAGTTTGTTGTTCACAAATGCCCCCAAAATGGGATGTTTGAGTTTTATGTTCAATTCAACCGCTATCTGCGATAAGGTGGTTCCTAATGGGAATTTCTTTTTGGTTTGGTTGTTATGGCAAATAATTTCTATCATGGTAAAATCAATAATATGTTTCGCAATCTATCATTTAAAGATAGTTGTTTTCTTTATTTACCCATATAATTCTAAAAGATTCTTGTGAGAAAATCAGAACAAAAAAAAGCCACTTACAAACTTAATAAGCGGCTTAATATTAATACATTAAACAAATTAATTTTTTACCTTCAATTCCTCTTTTAAGAAAGGAGCCGTGTATCCTTTATTCATCTTTACCACTTCTTCTGGAGTTCCTTCGCAGAGAATAGTGCCGCCCCCAATGCCACCTTCAGGGCCAATATCAATGATATGATCGGCAACTTTAATTACCTCAAGGTTGTGTTCAATTACCACAATGGTATTTCCTTTATCCACCAGTTTATTGAGCACGCCCAGCAAAACCCGAATGTCTTCGAAGTGCAATCCGGTAGTGGGTTCATCGAGGATGTATAAGGTGCTTCCGGTGTCTCTTTTTGCCAGTTCGGCAGCCAGTTTCACCCGTTGTGATTCGCCCCCACTCAATGTGGTTGATGGTTGCCCAAGAGTAATGTAACCAAGCCCAACCGATTGCAAGGCTTTCAGTTTTTGCAATATTTTGGGCACATTTTCAAAAAACTCCACCCCGCGGTTAATGGTCATGTCGAGCACATCGGAAATTGATTTTCCTTTAAAGCGTACCTCCAGGGTTTCGCGGTTGTACCGCCTTCCGTTACATTCGCTGCAATGAATATATACATCGGGTAAAAAGTTCATTACTATGGTCTGTACTCCTGCCCCTTTGCAGGTTTCGCAGCGCCCCCCTTTTACGTTGAACGAAAAACGTCCCGGTTTATAGCCCCTGATTTGAGCTTCTGGCAAGCGGGTAAAAATATCTCGCACATCGGAAAAAAGACCGGTATAAGTTGCCGGATTCGAACGTGGTGTACGGCCAATGGGCGATTGATCCACCTCTATTACTTTATCAATATTTTCAATGCCCTTTATTTCTTTGAAAGGCAATGGTTGTTTGAGCGCATTAAAAAAATGATGGTTCAAAATGGGATGCAACGTTTCATTAATCAGACTCGACTTGCCACTGCCTGAAACCCCGGTAACACAGACAAATTTGCCTAAAGGTAATTTCAAGGTCACATTCTTAAGATTATGCCCGCTGGCTCCTTTTATAACAAGGTTTTTTCCATTTCCTTCTCTCCTTTTTTCCGGTACTTCAATACATTTATGCCCGTTCAAGTATTCAGCCGTTAAGGAACAGCTTTTCAAAATTTCATCCGGAGTGCCTTGCGCCACTACCTGACCCCCTTTACGACCAGCAAATGGACCAATATCCAGTACATGGTCTGCAGCCAGAATCATATCCTTATCGTGTTCCACCACAATTACAGAGTTACCTGAATCGCGCAGTTCTTTCAACGATTCAATAAGTCGGTGGTTATCGCGCTGATGCAGACCAATACTGGGTTCATCGAGAATATAAAGTACATTCACCAATTGTGAACCAATTTGAGTAGCCAGCCTTATCCGCTGGCTTTCGCCACCTGAAAGACTTTTCGATGCCCGGTTCAGCGAAAGATAACTAAGGCCCACCTGTAACAGAAATCCCAGCCGGGAACGTATTTCCTTCAAAATTTCAACTGCAATCTGTTTTTGTTTGCCCGATAACCGATCTTCAAGATTTGAAAGCCATTGCCATAGTGCATCAATATCCATCTGGGCCAGTTCGGCAATGTTTTTATTGTCGATTTTAAAATAGAGTGATTCCTTTTTAAGCCTCGTTCCTTCACATTCGGGACAAGGAGCCTCGGAAATATAGTTTTGCATCCTTGAATTGGCAGCCTCTGTGATGGCCTCATCGCCCTGTTCGGCTTGCAGATAGCTGATTACACCCGGAAAACTGAGAAAATAATTTGAAGAATTACCCAAGGGCGTATTTTGCAGTTTGAATGGTTCGTCGGAGCCATACAAAATGGTTTCCAAGGCATCTTCAGGTATATCCTTAACCGGAGCATTCAAATCGAATTTGAATTTATCGGCAATGGCTTCAATTTGCCAAAAAATAAGGTTGCTCCGGTATTTCCCTAAAGGTACAATAGCACCTTTTTTGATGCTAAGTGAAGTATCGGGAATTACTTTGGTCATATCAATCTGGTTGATAGCTCCCAGCCCTTTGCATTTGGGACAAGCACCCATGGGCGAATTGAAGGAAAAGGTATGAGGCGCTGGTTCATTATAGGAAATTCCAGATACCGGGCACATCAAATGACGGCTGAAGTAATGAATTTCATTGGTTTGAGCGTCCAAAACCATAGTAATTCCATTGCCGTGTTTCATTGATAACTGCAGCGATTCCCGGATCCGTTTCCTGTCTTTTTCATCCACCAACAACCGATCTATAACTGCTTCAATGTTATGTGTTTTATACCGGTCGAGGCGCATTCCCAATGCTAAATCTTTAATAGAGCCGTTTATACGGGCATTGATGAACCCTTTCTTTATCAATTGCTCAAACAATTCCTTGTAATGTCCTTTCCGGTTTTGTACCAAGGGTGCCAGAATGTATATTTTCTTTTGACTTAGTTTTTCAATAAGTAAGTTGGTAATTTGCTCATCGGTATATTTCACCATTTTTTCGCCAGTAATATATGAATAGGCATCGGATGCCCGTGCATAAAGCAACCTAAGAAAGTCGTATATTTCTGTGGTGGTTCCTACGGTAGAACGCGGGTTTTTATTGGTGGTTTTTTGCTCGATGGATATTACCGGACTTAACCCGGTTATTTTATCAACTTCCGGACGTTCCATCGTTCCAAGGAATTGCCGGGCATAAGCAGAGAACGTCTCAATGTACCTTCGTTGACCTTCGGCATAAATGGTGTCGAATGCGAGGGATGATTTTCCGCTCCCGCTCAATCCGGTTATCACGGTGAGGCTGTTTCGGGGAATGGTTACATCAATATTTTTTAGGTTGTGTACTTTGGCGCCATACACCCGAATGTAATCGCCTGTTTCCACAGGACTATTTTCAAGTTCCAATTGTTGCTTCATTCATTGAAAAATTAATGGGCAAAGATATTGAGAGTTTTTGTTTAAACCACTATAAGCCAATTGTGTTCGGCATAAAACAGGAGAATTTGAATAGTTCGATTGCTTTTTATCAAAAAATTCAGTTAATCAGTGTTGTTTGGGAAGGCATTATTGATCCATCAAAACCTTATTATAGTAAGCGGTGTCAGGTATAACTGTTCTGAAATCGGTATCTACAATTTTTATTTGATACTTTTTTCGATTGCTATTGGTAAGCTTATCATCGCGCAGCCAAGGATTTAATTCTTTTAACATTTTATAGTTTACCCCCAATTGGTTAGCAAAATCAGGGATGCTTCGTATAGGAGTGTCCACTTCTACAATCTTGTAGGGGATTTCAGGATAATAATCACCGCGGTGTAATGAAAAGCCATATTTTTCAGGGTCTTCTAAAATGAGTTTAATAGCGATTAATCGATATAAGTACCGACCTGTTTCTTCACCTAATATTAAGTTATAATAATTGGATGCTTTTTGACGATCCATCTGTTTTGATATGTTCCTTCGACCCATATTATAAGATGCTGCAGCTAATGCCCAAGTGCCATATACTCTATATGAGTCTTTTAAAAATCGTGTTGCGGCTAGGGTAGCTTTTTCAAGATGATACCGTTCATCCACCTCATCGTTCATTTCAAGCCGGTAGTCAATGGCGGTACCTTCTAAGAACTGCCATAAGCCAGCAGCTCCAGCTGGTGATACTACATTTAATAAACCACTTTCAGCAACGGCAATGTATTTTAAATCATCGGGAATCCCGTTTTCTTTAAGAATGGGCTCTATTATGGCAAAAAACCGTTTTGCTTTTTTAATAAACAAAATGGTTTGCGATTGCCAATAAGCGTTTATCTGCAATTCCCGATCAAGACTTTCACGCACATCGAAATTTTCAAGAGGAACCCGCTCGTTAGCAAAAATAATTTCTTCAGGAATAGGAAAGCCATTAATCGTATTAGTTGGATGTTTTTGGTCTATTATTCTAGCATTACTGCATTGTTTTGCCGATGAACCACAAAACAAAATACCTGCAAGAACTATAAAAGATACTACCCCTATTACTGCAAACCGTTTTATCATAAGCATTGTTATTACGTTTTTCAACTATTTTTGGTGTTACTTTTCTATTTAGTAACCAAAACAAGGTGCAATATGTTTATTTCTTGGGCTTACTTTTTAGATTTACTAATTTTAGTAATTGAATAAAGGCTCACCAAAACAAAAAAAGCAATTCCACCTATAACCCATTCCGAAACAGGAAGCCATTGAGGCTTACTAATGAGCAAAACCGATAAGGTGACAAAAAAAGCATTCAGCGATAAAAGCAACCAAGCCACGCTTCGATCGGATAATCCGAAATACGATAAGTGATGGGTGGTATGATCCCGGCCGCCCACAAAAGGTGATTGTCCCTTCATTAAGCGATTGATGGACACGGTAGTAGTGTCCGAAATGGGTACAATAAATGCTAAAAAAGTAAGCAAAAATGGATGCAAAATAGAACGGTCGGTTGATGCCGGTGCATTCCAAAAGACTTTAATGGCAATTATTGCCATGAATGCCCCTAAAAACTGAGAACCATTATCGCCCATATACATTTTTGAAGGATTCCAATTGTAGTATAAAAAGCTAAGTAATGAAGCAAGCACCCCTATTGTAAGGAATAAAAACATACCGGAATTTGAATCAAAACTAAGGATTACTATGGCTCCAATCAAAATAACAGAACTTACGGATGTGGTAATGGCATCCATATTATCGAGCATGTTCAATGAATTCATGATGCCAATAACCCAAAATGATGTAAGCAGATAATTTAAAATCAAGCTTTCAAAAACATGAATGTATAAACCGGAGGAAATTAAAATAATGGCACAGAGTATTTGAAAAACAAACTTAAACCAGGGAGGGGTATTCAGCATATCATCGGCCATACCCATCAAAAAGGCTACCGTAACTACTAAAAGTGTACCTATAATTTCTGGTTGCAATAATTGATCGATAGAAAAAAATAGGAAGTAATTTACAATTGAAAACAAAAAAATGGCATAAAAAGTAATGCCTCCTAAAATGGGTTTTGATTGGCTGCTCCAGCGTTCAGCCGTTGCATTGGCCTTTTTAATTTTATATCGCTCGGCACGGATCACAAAAAAGCGATGCAAAAGAAGGCTTATAAAAAGGGTATAAGTAAAAAAAGTAAGTAGAATAACTGAAAAGGTCATTTTTTAAGCTTTTGAAGTTTTTGAGTCAATTTTCTGCCAACGGTGGTTTCCTGATCTTCAGTATAATAGCCATAACCATACCCATAGCCATAATTTCCATACCCACCGGCATTTAATTCAACTCCATTTAATATCACCGATAGGTTATCCATATTTTTAAATTTTATCAATGAATTGATGTTCTCGATGAAATGCCGTTTTGAAACATTGGCCTTCATTACGTATATTGGATAATTGGCTTTTTGAAGGTTTACCAAGGCATCGGTAACAATTCCAACCGGCGGGGTATCAATTATAATAATATCATACCTATCCTCCAGTTCAACCAGTAACGATTCCATTTGCTTACCCGAAGACAATTCCGAAGGATTGGGAGGAATTGGACCTGCCGTTATGTAATCAAAATTTGGCAAGTCCGTCTTTTCAATGCACTCATCGAGTTTGTGCTTTCCAATTAAAAGCGTGCTTATACCTTTGTTGTTGCTGGTATTAAACCCAAGGTGTATGCGGGGTTTGCGTAAATCGAGATCGAGCAAAATGACCTTTTTACCTGAAATAGCCAATATTCCTGCTAAATTAATTGCCACAAAGGTTTTTCCCTCGCCCGAAATTGTGCTGGATAAAGTTATAATTTTAGTCTCCGCTCCTTGACTTATAAATTGTAAGTTGGAACGAATGGTCCTAAACGCCTCAGAAAAAACTGAATTTGGTTGCTTGTTAACCAAAAGTTGTGATACAGGTATTTCTTTTTTATATATCGGAACGGTTCCTAAAATTGGGGCCTTGGTATAGCTTTGAATCATACTAATTGAGGTTATCTCATCGTAAAGTAAATACCTTACCAGAATGTAGCCAACCCCAATAAAAAGACCCAGAAAAAGACTTATAGGGTATATTTTTTTGCTAATAGGGGCAATGGGCGCCGTTGGAGTAATTCCCTTTTCAAGAATTGTGTTTTGCGAAACATAACCGGCTTGTGAAATCAAATATTCCGCTTTTTTCTCAATAAGTTTATGGTAAAAACCCTCGTTAATAGTATATAAGCGCTCTAACTTGGAGTATTCCAATTCATCATAGTTTTTAGTGTTAAAAACTTTATCGTTGTATTCATTTATTTTTGCTTCATAATCAGCCTTCTTTGATTCCAACCTCATAATAGTGGAGCTTACAAAATCTTTAAGTAACTGTTTCTGTCCTTCAATTTGTTTTTCAATAATCTTAATTTTCAAATTGTCACGGGTTACGTCATTAAGAAGTTGCTCCTTCCGGTTCATAAGTTCCTGCAAGTTGTTCAATACATTAACAACAATAGCTTCCGATTTTGTGCCTGCTAATGTAGCAATTAGCTCATATACATTCAGGTTATTGTCGTTTTCAACCTTGTTATTTATTTGGTTTAGGGTTGCTAACTCAAATTCAATATTAATCAGTTCATCCTCCAGTTCAGCCATTTTAGTGGTAAATAGGGGAAAAGGACTGCCATAACCCTGCTGCTTATCAAAATTTATTTTGTTGTCTTTTTTAAAGGCTACCAATTCCCTTTCTGTCTCACCTAAATTATGATACACTACTTTTAGGCGCTCCTCAATAAATGCCAAAATATTTTCAGCACTCTCTTTTTTTATCTCAACATCATATTTCAAATATTCTTGAGCAATTGTATTCACTATATTGGCCGCTTTTTCAGAATTGAATCCGGAATAGGCTATTTGTATTGTTTGAGCCGAATTGCTAAGTAAAAATATTTGCAAATTATTCAAATGGGTTTCTACTATTTTTGTTGGGTTATTTATAACAAAATAGTAACGGTTGTTTTTGTAGTTATTGTTTTGATTGATAACAGTTTCCGCATCGAGTAGTGTGCATCTGATTGAATCACCGGCCACAGCCATCCATTCATTAATAGTCAAAGGCAGTTCTAACTGATCTTTTCCTTCCTCCAAAGTTATTGTAGCACTGGAAACATCAGCAAATTCAATATACACCAACCTATCATATAATTGACCCGATTGAATTTTCCAGTCAATTTGATACGGTGAGTGTTTGTATAATTCAGTGGATAGAAAGGTACCTTCGTTATAATAAGATACTTCAAGAGGCAACCGGGAAAATGCTCTTTTCAAAAATTCTTTTGAACGTAACAATTCAATTACTTTCGATATATCATTGCTTTTGTTAACATCTTCAATATTAAGTAGTAGTGTTGTTTTATTGCTTTCGTTTAACTGAATAATGGATTGTGTACTATAAATTGGCTGGCTATACCTAAGATAAACCTGTGCGCCAATAAACGAAATAAGTAACAGGACCAGTGCAACCCAATAATTCTTCCGCAGAATTTGAATAAAAATGGCTAAATCAAACTTATCGTTAATTATGGGAATTTTACCTTGATACATAGTTTACTTATAATGCTTGAATAGTTAGGTACAAAAGAAAAAAAGTGTTCAAAAGAGTAATAATAGGCATTAATTCATTCAAAGTACGGGATGCGTAACGGGCCCTTTTGTCAACATAAATAATATCGTTGGCCTGTAACACCATGTTGGCTTTTTTCATTTCTTCAATAGAGCTGATATTGAACTTGTAAACCTGCGGATTGTCAAGATTCCCCCGTAATAGCTTTATTTGATATGCCTTGCTGAAATCATCAATTCCGCCAGCCTGAGCCAAAGCCTCAATCAATGTAAATTTTTCATTATCAATATTCAATACTTCACCTTTGGTACTTCCCGATGTAAAAACCACCACCCGGCGGTTGGTAACTTTTACTAATACAAATGGTTTTTGGTAAAACTGAGCGTATTTTTCCTCCAATAGTTTTTCCGATTCCTTTATGGTTAACCCGGCCACACTCACCCTACCTAAAGTTGGTACTTTTACCAATCCATCGTATTCAACCAAATAAGGATCTTGACCTACTGAGTTTTTTGATGCCGTATTATTACTTTCCATGTCAATTAACTGAATGCCATCGTTGGTAAAAATGCGCACATTGAGCTTATCAAAAGGTCGGATTACGTATTCATTTTTCTCCTGTTCAAAGCTATAATAATCATATTTCGATGGTGTGTCGAACATTACGCTGGGATTTAAAAATTTGCAACCGCTTAAAGCCAGCAAAACAAAGAAAACTAATATCAAATTATTTTTTTGCAGAAGTTTTTTCATTGGTGTTTTTAAAAATCATCCAAAAATATAAATTTTTCCTTTGTAAATAAGAAAATCGCCGTTATTTGTGTTCATTAAGCAGTTTATAATACAGGTTCTCTGTGTCGTGCACCAACCGCGTGTAATGGAACTTCTCCCGGACATGATTCCAACCTTTTTCTGACTGGGATTTACGCATGGGTCCACTTTCAACCAGCAGTTGTAATTTTTCCGAAAAATCGTCCACACAGTTATTCTTGGTTAACAAAGCGGTACCGTTTGGAATTACAATATTTTCTATTCCTCCTACATTGGTTGTTACAATTGCTTTATTGGCTGCCTGTGCCTCAATTAAACTAACCGGCGTACCTTCATTGAGCGAGGTCATGGCTACTATATCCAGTCCGGGGTAGGCTGTGTCAATATTTTTTATCCAGGAAGTAAATGTAACTGTTGAAGCAGTTGCCTCTCCATTGGGAGAATACTGATAATCCAACCCTAAGCTTTTGCAGAGTTCCTGCAAATCACTTCGGCATTCTCCATCGCCAATAATAAATGCACGGATGTTTGCTTGGGTTTTTTCTTTAACATTTTTAAGTGCTCGTATAAAAAGTTCATGGTTTTTAACCGGTGCTAATCTACCAACAATACCAATTGCAATATCGCTCTCATTCAGTTTGTAATGGGAACGGAATGCAGTTCTTTTTTGAACCTGATTTTCCTGAAACCGCTGCAAATCGAATCCTAAGGGAATGACTTCAAATTTTTCAGGAGCTGCTATTTTATAAATTTCCGAGAGTTCTTCTTTCTGTTTATCGCTAATAGCAATAATTTTTGAGCACTGATTGGCTAACCCTTGCTCAATATTGATAAAAATATTGGTTTTTGACGACCCAAAATAGGAGTGAAAAACGTGGCCGTGAAAGGTATGAACGATAATGGGAACTTTATTCCGAATTGCAGCTAACCGCCCAATGGTTCCTGCTTTAGAGGCATGGGTGTGAACTATATCCGGCTTGAATTGACTGATAAGTTTAGAAATTTTTCGATAAGCAATTAAATCGTTTGTTGGGTTTACCGAACGACGCATCTCAGGAATAATGATAGGTTCAATACCCAACTTTTTTAAAATGTATTCCGAGCTTGCTTCCGCTTCCTCTTTTACTCCACCAACCAATAAGGTATCGAAATCGGAATTCAGATATTTGCTCAAATAAGCGGCGTTGTAAGTAGGTCCCCCAACATTAAAGCGGTTTATAATCCGTAAAATTTTAGGCATGATAAGTTTCCTGATTTTTCTGTGTGGTACGGTAAATTAAATAATTCCGATTCACTTATTGCACTTAATAGTTGTGGCAATTGACTAATCCATATATTTCATCCACCAATGCTGAAAAACCAATAAAGCCCATAGATGAGCCTGTATATCACCCGGGTTTTTTGCGTAAAGCTGGTTTTTTAATTGTGCTATGGCAACCGGATTAAATATTTTTTGCGAGACCAAATAATCGGGATTCAGGTATTTGTTCATCAACTCATTGTTTAATTCGGTTTTAAACCAGTCCATCAAAGGTACTTCAAACCCTTGTTTAGGGCGCTGATATAACTCCGGTGGAAGTATATCGCGGTATGCATCCTGCAAGATCCGCTTGCGCATTTTTCCGTTAATTTTGTAGGAATCGGGCAAGGTAAATACAAAGTTTACCAAATTATAATCTAAAAAGGGTACCCGTACTTCCAAACTGTTGGCCATACTCATGGAATCAACTTTGTGTAGCATATCGCTCACCAATACCAGTTGCATATCGGTATAAAGCACATCGCTGATTGATTGCACGTTGATGAGGTACTTCAAAATCTCATGCTTTCTAACTTTGAGTTCGTTTAGCTGAACCTGAAAATTAAGCAATTGATTTGCATCGTCTTCGGCCATAAGCGAGGCCCAATACCAAAAACGCTCTTTTTGATCGTAGGATAGTCCTCTACCATATTTTTCCAACTGCCTTATTTTATTGGAAAATTTGCTGTTCCGCGATTTAGGGAGGGCTTTCCATAAAGGCAACGCTGCTCTAATTAACCACGATTGCAACCCTCTTTGTATGGCTTGAAAGTGTGCGTTGTGCTTGTTATAACCCGAGAAAAGTTCATCGGCTCCATCGCCTGAAAGGGCAACGGTTACCTTGCTTCGGGTATGCATGCTGAGTATATGAACCGGCAACGCCGATGAATCGGCAAATGGCTCATCAATATAATCAAGCATCTGGTGCAGGTTGCCATACAAATCGTCGTTGGTAAGTTGGAATGCTTGATGGCTGGTATTGAACTTCCGGGCAACCAACTCGGCATAATGGGTTTCATCAAAAAAAGGTTGGTCTTTATAGCCAATGGAAAAAGTGTTGAGCTGCTGAGTCAATTTCGATGCTTCGGCCACAATTACAGATGAATCGATGCCTCCGCTCAGGAACGATCCCAAAGGCACGTCGGAAATCATGCGCAGCTTAACCGATTCATGAATGTGGTGTCTGAGTTTTTCCTGAGCATCAATATAGCTGATAGGTGAAAGCTTACTCCTGTTATAGGTTATTGCAAAGTATTCCTTCTCCTGAACCTGATTGTTTTGAATAAAAAGATAATGCCCGGGAGCTAACTTTTTAACATTTTCGAAAATTGTATTGGGCGAAGGAATGTAGTTAAATTGAAAGTATTGGCTAACTGACGTTTTATCAATAACCTTGGAAATTCCCAGCGCCATCAAAGCTTTCATTTCCGATGCAAAAAGCAATTTGTTGCGGTCGCGGTAATAAATCAGAGGTTTAATTCCCATACGGTCGCGGGCAATAAAAAGGGTATCCTCGCGGCTGTCGTGTACTGCAAAGGAGAAAAAGCCGTTCAGTTTTTCGAGACATTTTGGTCCTTCAATAATATAAAGGTACAGAAGCACTTCGGTATCGGATTGGGTTTTTAGGGGCAACCCTTTTTTTACCAGATACTCGCGCTGCTGCTTAAAATTATAGATTTCGCCATTAAAAATGATGGTGTAACGTTTGGTAACATCATGTAAAGGTTGCGAAGCAGCGTCAGTCAAATCAATGATGGAAAGACGGGCATGGCCCAGGCAAACTTTGTCTTTTTGATAAATAGCTTGTTTATCAGGACCCCTTTTGATTAATGTTGTTACTGAATCCGCTACTCTATTGAAATATTCGTTTCCTTTATCGTTGAAAGCGTAAACACCCGTAATACCGCACATTGAGAAATGTTTTATAAAAAAGATCGGAAGAAAGATACAAACTTTTCATGGGGAAATGACACCAATATCCGTGATAAATTTTCCATACCCTCAAAGGAGGTCATTGTAAAATAGTCGAGCCCAACGCTGCCAATCCTTTGTTGAAAAAGCTCCTCAGGTGATCGGTCAACTATTGCAAAGATACCCAGCGGTTTTGAATCTTGATAAAACCGACTAGCCAGCAACTGATTCTCATGTAAAAAAGCAATGTTTGCTTCAATGTGCTCCGTAGTAACTTTTTTAAAATCGCTCACCGCCCTTATCCCTTCTGGCGTAGCAAGCAAACGGGTAACCAATACCTGGGCAAATGAATTCACTCCATTGGTGGCATACATAAGGCGCAAGGCAGCTTCATTTATAAACGACTGCTGTATATTGTGAATAAAACCGATACGCTGTCCGCTCAAACCCAACGATTTGCTGAAACTTTCAATAATGATTACATGCTCCAGATTCATCAACTCCTGAAAAAGTGTATCCGAATGATTGTGAAATAACCTACGGTATGGGCTGTCGAAAAGCACGATAACCCCATTTTTATTTAAATTTTGGATGAGTTCCAACAATTGGGCATCGGGATATTTCTCACCAGCCGGATTCCCCGGATCGCAAATAATTACTGCGGTACCAGAGAGTTTATTGGTATTTTCAGCGAACCATTCGTAGTTTGAATAACTCTCAAATGAAAGGCCCCTCAATGAAAGCAATTGGGAATAGGTGCCCCAAAACAAAGGCGGCAACAATACTTTTTTAACTTGAATATTCTGCAAACTGATGTCCAGTCCTGAAATCCCGCCGCCTGTTACTAAAATGTTATTCACCGTAGCCTGATTGGCAAAGTATTCCTGATTAATGGCTTTCAATAATTCCATTTTACCATTGGTGGCAGGATACACCTGAATATCGGTACTATTAAAATCAATGGATTTAATAACTTCGGATAATTCAATAGTTACAACCGAATTCACACCCCGGTTCAACATCAGGTATTCCTGACCGGTTTCTTTCATGGCCTTGGTCAACCGGGTTCCCATGGCAACAATCGACGATTGGGTGGTATTGCTTAATTTAACAGGTATCATACGCTAAAAAGAACAAAGATAACGTATTTGACAAGGAAACAAATCAAAACTTCCTAGGAGTAACCATTCAGTTTAATTTCCATATCAGGTATTATTACCGGCGAGTTTTCCACTTCCCTGGATTTTTCTATTCCTTTAGAAGTTAATACGAATTGGATTTTCCGCTTATCAATTTTATCAAAACTCCTTTCAATAAAGTTCTTCTTCTCTAACCCGGCCAGAATTTTCGACATCCTTGATTTCGATTGCATTAAGGTATCACACAACTCGCCAGCTGAGCAATAGCCCAAGTTTATGCGACACAAAGTCATGCACTCGTTTACCGACAATCCATGAGCTTCTTCGATGGAGTTTTCCAGTTCCTGGATTATCCTATACAGGTCTCTGAGTTTACAGAAATTATGCATTTTACTATTAATTCATTTATTGATGTATTCAACAAAGGTATAAAGTTTTTATTGCTATCCGATTTTACTTAT
>DYQV01000346.1 GCA_020719105.1 Rikenella microfusus | reverse complement strand
ACCGCTACCCCGTTTTGGCTTAATTCAACAGCTTTTAAATCGGCAATGAACGCTTTAAGCCATCGGATGCCCTTGCGAAGCAATCAGAATGCGGAACCACTGTTCATCGGTTAGTTCAATATGAGTGGATGTAATTGCCGATAAAATCCGTTCTTTATTTAACGTTCCAATCACCGGTATTGCGTTTGATGGGTGCTTTAGAAGCCATGCCAGTGCAATTTGTTCAATGGCAGCGTTGTAATGCTCACGGGCAATTTCGGCCAATACTCCGTTTACCCGATGAATCTGTTCCGTTTTTCCGGTAAATAGCGCACCGCCTGCCAATGGCGACCAAAGCATGGGTTTTATTTGATTTTTAATGCAATTATCGAGAGTGCCATCATTTAATGGAGTAGTATGCAAAACCGAAAGCTCAATCTGATTGGTAATAATCGGGGTTTCCATTCGCTGGGTTAGCATATCAAATTGATTGGAAGTAAAGTTTGAAACCCCAAAATGAAGCACTTTACCCGCTTTTTTTAATTTCTGAAAGACCGCATCCAATTCTTCAGGAACCATTAGCGGATTAGGGCGGTGTATCAGCAATAAATCAAGGTAATCCGTATTCATATCGCCCAGCGTTTTTTCTACCGACTGAGTGATATGCTGCTGTGTAGTTTTGTAATATCCAATACCACTTTTGGTAAAAACAGAACCAGGAAGAATTACTCCTGCTTTTGAAACCAATTGAATTGCATGGCGCAACGATGGTTCTGCTTTTAATGCCCTTCCCAAATATTCCTGACTCCGGTAACCGCCGTAAATATCAGCCTCATCAAAAGAAGTGATTCCCAGATTGATGGAATAGTGCAGTATTTCCAACAATTCATTGGCCGGAATGTTGTTCAGCCTCCATAAACCAAGAACAATTTTTGATAAGGCTAATTCTGATGCGGGCGATAAGTTAAGTTTCTCCATTTTATTTGATGCGTGCAAGTGGATCGTGGGGAATTATATTACAAAAAAATAATTAAAAGAAGACAAAATAAAAGCCGATGTAAATCAGCCTTTATTTTGTCATAACCTGTATTTTAATAAAATTATTGGATCGCTATTTCTTCAATTTTACCATTAGGATAAAATACTTTAACCCATTGGTTGTTGTTAATATCACCTTGAGCCAGTTTTACGGTTTCTATTCCATCGGTTGCATACCAAGCCGTTTCGGCAGTATTGTATAATAGGTCGATTGATTTTCCTGCATTCAACCCTTCGGTTTGTTCAATATGGAATTGATTCTTTGTAGCGGTAATAACATACTTGCCATTTTCGGTCAGTACCATTTGTGAGTCCGATTCTCCTTCATTCATTGATATGGGGTTGGAGCCGGTCCAAAATTCAATGGTATTTAAAACTACTCCATCAACAAACAAGCAAAATGTATAAACTTGAAAAACAGCCATTCCAAAAAACAGAACACTGTTTACCCATTTATCGCCCACACTACCGTTCCATTTATACAGTTTATTTGTTACCGAAAAGGAACCATAACAACCGGTAGTTGACATAAGAACAGTTACCGCCAATAGGCCTAAAATGATTTTTTTTACTTTTTTCATAAATAAAAATTTAGTTGGTTAAAAAATCAGGAATAAATTTAATTCGTTAAACAAAAATATTAAAATATTGTTTGAACCCTTTAAAATTCATAAATACTTTATTTTTCTTCGTAAGTTTGCCCCGAAATTTATATACAATGGCTTACATTCTTTCCATTGAAACCTCTACTCAGGTATGCTCCGTAGCAATAGCTTCTGATGGTTTGGTTATTGACAGCCGAGAAAGTTTTGATGACAAAACTCATGCAAGCTTGCTTACTGTTTTTATTGATGAACTATTAAAATCGAATAAGTTACAAGTTAAAGATTTGCAAGCGGTTTCAGTGAGTCAGGGTCCCGGTTCTTATACCGGTTTGCGCATAGGTGTTTCGGTGGCAAAAGGGTTATGCTATGCAGCGGGGCTGCCTTTAATTGCCGTAAATACGCTTAAAGCCATGGCATTAATGGCAAAAGAATCCATGAGCGATTCATCCGTTCTACTTTGCCCAATGATTGACGCCCGTAGGATGGAAGTGTACAGTGAGTTGTTTGACTATAATTTGATTGAGAAACGTGGAATTATTGCTGAAGTAATTGATTCCAATTCCTATTTAGAGGCTTTAGCCAAGCAACAGGTGGCTTTTTTTGGGAATGGGGCCGCCAAATGCAGTGAATTATTCTTGAATCGGAATGCTCAATTTATTGATAATATATACCCATCGGCCAAATACATGGCAGCACTGGCACATCAGGCATTTACCCATCAAGAATTTGTGGATGTTGCCTATTTTGAGCCATTCTACCTTAAAGATTTTGTGGCAACCATTCCTAAACGTCGCATGTTTTGAACCGTATTGTTTTGTTCCTGCTTTCCATTGGGTGGATTTGTTTTGCTAATGCCCAACAGGAACTTCAACCAAATTTTTCGAATTCAAAAGATTCATTGTACTACGACCCTTTAGCAGAATATTTAACACTTAAAATTCTAGTAATCAACAAATATTCCGATTTTGAAATCAACGATGCTTTGTTGAATCAAAACTTAGTTTATAAATCAAAACCCAGCAATGCAATTGGATTTGGGGCTGCCTACCGTTGGCTTAGTTTGAGTTTAAGTTTGGGGCTTAAAAACCGCTCCGATTCAATAAAAGAGACCAAAAGAAGTATTGATTTTCAGACGGTTATTTATATGCGCCACTTAACCATAAATATATATTCTGGAATTTATTCCGGATATTATCTCGAAAATAGTGCAAAAATGATTGCCGATTGGGATGAAAATTATAATTATACCCGGAATGACATAACTACCAATACTTTTGGAGTGGGTTTTTCCTACCTATTTAATTCTGAAAAGTATTCTAATAAATCATCCTTTGTGCAAAAAGAATGGCAGAAAAAAACGGCAGGATCCTTTTTAGCTGGTGGTTCAATTATCCGGAATGAGGTGCGGGCCGATTCTTCGTTTATCCCGACAAATGTTTCCGATTCAAACTTTTACAAGGGATTTGATTTCAATCATTCCAGCTTATTTAAAGTTGGTGTTGAAGGGGGGTATGCATTTACCTATGTATTAAAAGAACACTTATTTTTCAGTTTTTCGGTATTAGCCGGATTAGCTTATGGCAAAACTAAGTTAACCCCTTTGTTTGATGATGAAGTATCTACCATGGAACTAAATTTCACATTAATAAATAGCGCCGGGATAGGATACAACAGTAAAGTTTTTTTTGTTGGCTTCAACTATACGAACCTTTTTTCAAAAACCCCTTCTCCAATTCAGGATATGAACATGGGATATTCAAGTGGCAAATTCCAATTAGTGGCAGCCTATCGTTTTAAAATACCGGAGCATAAAAATTTATTGCCAGCCTGGATACCGGTTCAACTATAATTTTAAGCTAAACTATTTGAGCGTAACAACTGGAAATTA
>DYQV01000345.1 GCA_020719105.1 Rikenella microfusus | reverse complement strand
TCTAAACTCTAACTTCTATGATTCTCCTTGATGGTAAAAAAATAAGTGCTGAAATGAAATTGGAAATTGCCAATGAAGTTTCCCGTTTGGTTGCTGCAGGTAAAAAGCGTCCAAATTTGGCAGTTATTATGGTCGGTGATGACGGTGGAAGTGCAACTTATGTGGCAAGTAAAGTAAAAACGTGTCATGAAGTAGGGTTCGAATCCAGCGATTTTCATTATCCAGCAACCGCATCAGAAGATGAAATTCTAAAAAAGATTGAAGAGATTAATAACAACCCGGCCATTGATGGCTTGATTGTGCAATTGCCATTACCGAAACACATCAGCGAAAGTAAAGTAATTGAAACCATTGATTATCGTAAAGATGTGGACGGTTTTCATCCCATAAATACTGGGCGTATGGCCATGGGTTTACCATCCTATTTGCCAGCCACACCGGCAGGTATTATTGAATTGCTTAGCCGCTATAACATTGAAACCGAGGGTAAAAACTGTGTGGTTTTGGGACGAAGCAATATTGTAGGAACTCCAATCAGTTTGCTGATGTCGCGTAAAGCGAATCCCGGAAATGCCACCGTTACCATTTGCCATAGCCGAAGTAAGAATATTAAGGAAATTTGTGCACAGGCCGATATTTTAATAGTTGCTATTGGGCAGCCCGAATTTGTTTCTGCCGATATGGTAAAAGAAGGAGCCGTGGTTATTGATGTAGGAATTCACCGGATTCCTTCTACCGAAACCAAATCGGGTTTTAAAATCAAAGGCGATGTTACATTCGATGAAGTAGCGCCCAAATGCAGTTATATTACTCCTGTGCCAGGGGGTGTTGGATTAATGACGATTATTTGTTTATTGCAAAATACCTTATTGGCAGCACAAAATAAAATTTATCACTAATTTACGACCGGATTTCTCCGGTTTTTTTATTTTTATAGAAAAATTTCTTGTCTCTCTCAAATTAAATTTCATAGATATAAATTCTAATTTATCGAAACATATTGTTATGAAAAAATACCTTCTATTAAGTATCTCTTTTACTGTATTAAGTAGTTTATTTTTAACGGCTTATTCGCAAAATGCACAGCGTGAATATTTGGGATACAAGCAAAATTTGGGTGAAATACAAGTTCAGGTTTCCGATGGGGTTATCAAAATTGCTCCGTTTACCAAGAAAGTATTTCATGTTTCATTCTATCCAAACAATTTTCCGGTTAAGAATTATTCCTATGGGGCCGATATGAAACCCGAAAAGGTGGACTACTTGATTAAAGACGAAGCCAATGAACTCCGGATTGAATCAACCGGTTTAAAGGCCATAATTACCAAAAAGCCTTTTGGCATTGCCTATTATTTGCATTCACAGCTTTTGTTTTCCGAAAAAAACGGATACAGTAAAACCGATTCGTTGCAATGGATGAGTCTGACACTTGATACCGATGAAGTGCTATATGGGGGAGGAGCCCGTGTGCTTGGAATGAACCGTAGAGGCAACAAACTCAATTTGTACAATAAAGCAAATTACGGGTACGAAACCCATTCCGAGTTGATGAATTTCTCCATACCGATGTATTTATCATCAAAACAATATGCGGTTTTGTTCGATAATGCATCGGCTGGTAGCTTGGATTTAGATAGCCAGAAAACCAACAGCGTGGAATTCCAGACCGTAAGCGGAACGATGAATTATTTTGTAATTACCGGCATCGATTGGTACGATTTGGTTGACCAATACACTTTGCTGACAGGCCGCCAACCAATGCCTGCCCGCTGGACTTTAGGGAATTACAGCAGTCGTTTTGGATACCATTCACAAAAAGAGGTAATGCAAACCGTAAATAAATTTTTCACCGATTCAATTCCAGTTGAAGCAGTTATAATTGACATCTATTGGTTTGGAAAAGAAATTATGGGTAGTATGGGAAAATTGGATTGGTACAAAGATAGCTTTCCTGATCCTGATCAAATGATTGGGGAATTGAAAGCAAAAGGAGTAAAGACTATTTTGGTTACTGAACCATTTATTTTAACCACATCGGACCGATGGGAAGAAGCAAAACTAAACCAGGTATTGGCCACCGATAAAAGTGGAACCCCGTTTACTTTCGATTTCTATTTTGGAAACACCGGATTGGTGGATGTTTTTAAACCCGAAGCCCGTATCTGGTTTTGGGATATTTACAAAGAATTTACCAAACAGGGAGTCGGTGGCTGGTGGGGCGATTTAGGCGAACCTGAAGTACATCCGGCGGCCTTGCAGCATGTAAACGGTTCAGCCAATGAGGTGCACAATGCTTATGGTCACGAATGGGCAAAAATAATATTTGATGGTTACCGGAAAGATTTTCCAACAGTCCGTCCTTTTATTCTGATGCGCAGTGGTTTTGCCGGTTCACAGCGATATGGTATGATTCCCTGGACCGGTGATGTTAGCCGTTCTTGGGGAGGATTGGTGTCGCAACCGGAATTGTCACTCCAAATGGGAATGCAGGGAATGGCCTATACCCACTCCGATTTGGGTGGTTTTGCAGGAGCTTTGACCATGGATGATGAATTATATACCCGTTGGTTGCAGTACGGTGTATTTCAGCCCATATACCGTCCGCATGCGCAAGAGCATATTCCTTCAGAGCCTGTGTTTCAAAAGGAATCCACTAAGGCTGCCGCAAAAAAATCCATCGAGCTGCGGTATAAACTGCTTCCCTATATTTATAACCTAGCCTTTGAAAACAGCCAAACTGGGAAACCGTTGATGATTCCCCTGTTTTTTAATAATCCTGAGGATAAGAAGCTTTTATCTTACGATGGTGCATACATGTTTGGCGATGCTTTGTTAGTTGTACCAATTAAAAGTGCCGGGCAAAAAGAGATTAAAGTGTATTTGCCCAAAGGGTCACAATGGATAGATTTCAATACAAACAAGGTATTTCAAGGGGGACAAGAAATAGTAGTGGCGACAGATACCAATTACATTCCGGTATTTGTTAAAGGCGGATCATTTATACCCATGCAACCGCAGATTAAGCAGACAAGTCAATATTCTTTAGAATCATTTGAATTGCATTTTTATTCGGATGCAACTACCCCAAAAAGTAACTACGAACTATATACCGACGATGGTGAAACTTATGACTGTTTTGGAAAAGGCAAGTATGAAACATTTAAAGCCGAGGCCAATAATAAAGACCGGATAATAACATTGAAAATATCGAAAGGTCATGGTCGTAATATGACCCAAATAAAAGATAATACCATTACTATGGTTATTCATAATCTTGAGAAAAAACCCAAGAAAATTATAGTGAATGAAGAAAAACTTAAATCGTCGGATTACGTTTATTCTGAAACAACTAACACCGTATCATTTAAAACGGTAGTAAGGAAAGTTGATAAATTGATAACTATAGAATATTAGTGCATTCCCTTTTAAAGACGCGGTTGTTCAATGAAAAAACTGAAAATCCTTTTTAACCCGCTTTATTCATACCTGAGCATTGCGAAAGGTGTGAATGTGCGATG
>DYQV01000344.1 GCA_020719105.1 Rikenella microfusus | reverse complement strand
CATAGTTTATTAAACATATCGATTTACCCAACAGGAACGCAACCAAATAGCTATTTTCGACACGAATTAAATGGGTATCATGAATTATCAACAATTAATAAACGAAGTATATAGCGAAGTTCAATCGCTTCAATTGGAAGGAATAGTTGCCAACTACATTCCAGAATTGTCGAATGTGGATATTCATAAGTTTGGAATCAGCTTGGTAACAACTCATGGTGAAGTCTATTGTATCGGTGATACTCAAGAAAAATTTTCACTGCAAAGCATTTCAAAACCATTTACGCTTGCCATGGTTTTTGCTTCCGAAGGGGAGGCTCTTTGGAAGCGATTGGGGGTTGAACCCAGCGGCAATCCGTTTAATTCGTTGGCTCAGTTGGAATATGAAAACGGAATACCAAGGAATCCGTTTATAAATGCCGGTGCATTGGTTATTACTGATATTCTTAGGTCAAAAACTAATACTCCGGTTGAAGATATACTATTGTTTATTAAAAAACTGACCAATACGGATAATATTTCCATAAACCAGAAGATTGCACTTTCCGAAATGGCTCATAGCAATCGAAATAAAGCGTTAGCCCATTTAATGAAGTCGTTTGGGAATATCAATAGCTCCATTGATGAACTGATTGAAACCTATTGTTACCAATGTGCTATTGAAATGGCCTGCACTGAATTGGCACAGGCATTTTTGTTGTTTGCCAATCATGGGCACAACCGTTTGAACGGTGACCAGTTACTTACCATTAGTCAGACCAAACGGATTAACGCCATAATGCAAACCTGCGGTTTTTATGACGAGGCCGGTGAATTTGCCTATACCGTTGGCTTGCCCGGAAAAAGTGGTGTGGGTGGTGGAATAGCAGCCGTGCTTCCCGGTGAATTCAGTGTGGTGGTTTGGAGCCCGGGATTAAACTCAAAAGGCAATTCGGCAAAAGGCATGAAAGCATTGGAGCTATTAACTACCAAATTGGGGCATTCGGTTTTTTAGTATTATTCCTTCAACCGCCCAATGTGCAACTCCTTTTGTGTATCTGTCAAATATTTGAATAGTTCAAGGTTTCGCATTTCCTCTACATCTTTATGCCTATTTACGTTGGTTATAACAATATCACCGGGTCCCTTGCCAAATTCTCCTTTAAAATCGTAAAACGCAGCAATAATGGTAAGTTCTCCTGCACTTACCAGGTCTTTGTATTTTTTATGGGCAATGTTAACCTGATAGTCAAGGTTCTTCTCAATCACATGGGAATGGAATTTCTCAAAGTCCGTAATCGTTTTATATTCAGTAATTATGGGCTGTAAAAAATCCAATTCGTGTTGAATTCCATAGGATTCTTTATCAAATCCTTTAATATAAGCTTTAATAGCTCCACAATCGGAATGTCCCAAGAATAATAATAACGGCGTTTTTAAATGATAAATACCGTAATCAACTGAACCTTCGGTAGATAAAATCTGATTGCCGATATTCTGTATCGAAAATACTTTATTGGAGGTATCCGGCATCAGAGCATTGAGTGGTACTCTTGAATCGGAACAGGTTACTAAGGTAATAAAAGGCTTTTGTTCAAAACTAAAACTCTCAAAATATTCCTTAGGATGGGTTTGTGTAAAATAGTTGTTTCCAAGTATGATTTGAGTTATAATTTTTTCCAATGCCATTCTTTTAAGTTTTTTAGGCGCTTTTAAAATATCGGGTTCACTTTCGCCAATGGCTTTTACCACCACATCATGCAGTGTATCGCGCCGGCTGACATGTCCTAATAAATGCTCAATTTTTTCATGTCGTAAAATATCCCGGACTTCAGAATGAGCTTCGGCTACCAATAATTCAATTCCTTTGGTATTCAAATTAATGTGGAGCCGCTTTATCAAACGGGCACCGCTTGAATCAATGGTAGCTGAGGAACTTAAATCGAAAATTACTTTTTTTATAGCTCCTTCCGACTCCAGAACTTTGGTCCAAACAATATTGTAAACATAGGACACATTGAAATAGACCAAGGTTGATTCTACTCGGAATAATAAAATTCCGGGTATCAATTCATTATCGGGATGCCGTTTTATATCGGTATATCGGTTTGTTCCGGGAATGCGGCCAAGAAATGCTACATGAGGGCTCGAAACGTTCCGGATTAATAGAATCAGTGAAAACAGGGCAGCAATAAGCACCCCCTCTAATATTCCGAAAACAATTACGCTAACCAATGCCGTCATGGCAACCACAAAATCGAAACGATTCACCGCATACAGTCGTTTCATTTCCTTAAGATCGACTAACCCTTTAATGGCAACCAACACAATAGCCGCCAAGATAACATAAGGAAGGTTTTTAAGCAATCCGGTAAGGAATAAAAGGCACAGGGCAATAAAAAACGAAGCCATTATTAGCGATACCGGGGTTTTGGCGCCGGCCTTATCATTTACAGCCGATTGCGATAATCCGCCGCTAACCGGGAACCCATTTCCTAACGATGTAGCCAAATTGGCCACTCCTATTGCCAGCAATTCTTGTCCGGCATCAATTTCATACCCATTTTTTTGAGCCAGAGTTTTGGCTGCCGATACACTTTCAATATAAGCTAAAAGAAAGCAGGCAAATGCCAATGGAAGTATGGCGTGTATATCGGCTAAATGTAAGGTGGGCAAATGTAATTTAGGCAATCCGCTGGGTATATTACCTACCGTTTTAAACGCCATGGTACCCAGTGGGGTAAAGGTAATCACGAGAATTGATATAATTACTACAACTATGGCAACGGGTTTTCCCGGAAGTAGTTTTTCACCGAAAATGAGTAACAAAATAGCGGCTATGCCAAATACCAGAACAACAGTATTTGTTCCGTTGAGTTGTCCCATCAATAGGGTTAACTTATTAAAGAATCCTTCGCCCCCACCGGCAACCCCAAAAATTTTAGGCAGCTGGGTAAGTCCAATAGTAATGGCCGCACCCGCTTTGAACCCAACCAATACCGTTTCGCTGATAAAATTTATGATACTGCTTAATCGTAGAAAATAAGCCAGAACACTCATAGCAGCTACTAACAATGCCGATAGCGATGCTAAATCGATCCACCGCTGAGGATCGCCGTTTGAAAGGTTTGCCAAGGTTATTCCAACTAACATGGATATGGCAGAGGTTGGTCCAATAGCCAGTTGTTTGCCTGTTCCAAAAAATGAATAAAACAAACCACCCAAAAGGTACCCGTAAACCCCATACTGTGGGGGCAAACCGGCTAATGTGGCATAAGCTAGCGAAACAGGTATGGCATAAGCAGCAAGTGTTAGACCTGATACGGTATCGTATCCTAAAAGTTTTAATGAATATTCAGATAGCCATTTCAAGGCAGGAATATGCATATTAAATTCCGCTTTTATATAAGTTCCCAAATTCATAAAAAATGAAAATTAGTAGTTAAACCAATGATAAGCCAAATTAATATAATTCAGTGAATTATACAAGTTGTAACCTGTCAGAAAAAGTTGATCCTATGTCTCGTCTTGAAATAGGTTTAC
>DYQV01000343.1 GCA_020719105.1 Rikenella microfusus | reverse complement strand
CAAACTTAAGTTTTGATAAAGATAATCCTTCCAATAATATTAACGCCCGGATAAGTTTTTGAACCAATACCTTATCGGCCTTTTTAGTTCTTGCTATTTCAGTAATCCATTCTTTCGAAGTGCAACTTTCTTGTATCATTTGATATTATCTTTTTGACAGTAAATAAAGTTTACTGTCATTTTATAGTTTTAATATAATCTGCAATTGCTGTTTTCTTTTCTTTTCTACTGGCATATCTATAAAGCTTGTCGAGATTTATGGTGTATTTAGAAATTGCATTATTGAAGATGTGTGTTAATTCATTCCCTCGAAGAAATTCAAATTCTTTATCTGTAAATAAATCCACCAATAGTTTTTCAATGGTTGTAGTAGGTACGTTGCCAATTAATTGAATGGGAGACCCCGTTATCAGTGAACGCACAATAATAATACTTTCTCCAATATACACATCTTCATTAGTTTTTAGCCTGAGTACAAACTTGTATCTATCTCTAAGTTTTTCAAAAACTGCATCAACTGCATCTCTTTCAACCTCTACATAATAGGTATCCTTATTGATAAGGTGCTGCGCAAAGGAATTAATTTCACTAATATTCCAGATTAAGTATTTTAAGTAGGGAAAATTGGTTTTCATGAAATTATTAATCTTCAATGCTTTTTGTGGTATCTGAGGCATATAATTGTTACCCATCCCGTATTTATATTTTCCCCGACCAATTCGCTGAATAACTCCTGTTTTGACCAAGGTTCTGATTCTCCAGTTTACCGTTGATTCTCCAACAGTTGGATCAAAGGATCTATAAAAAGCCAATAGGTTTACCAGTTGGAAATAGTCTTTATCCCCAAATGATTTTATAAGTTCTTCGATATGTAACTCTGCTTTTTTCATATATTTAATGGCTCAAATATAACTATAATTTGACAGTAATTGCATAAAACTGTCAATAAGCTAATTATAATTTTAATGGTACGCATGAAAACTTACCCTCAACAACGTTTGTCTTTTGCATTTCCATCGAAGACAAATAAATTAAACTGCTCCCCCGCTGCCGCACGAGTCCTCTCGTGTGGCGGTAAAAAATTACGGGTGTACGACAAAATTCCCTATTTTTCAAAAGAATACTTGTAATCTTTTACTTTCGGTTTTTTCGTGCTTTCTGTTGTGGATGTAAATTCTTTATTCCAATACACTCAAAAAAGCTAACAACGAAAAATACAAAAAGCACGAAAATAAAGATACGGATGTGCAAAACAAATTAAACAATAGGCCAAGAAAATTGGGCTTTTTATTACCAAATGAATTTTTTATTTCTAATTTTAAAAAAACAAAAGTTGCATTTGTGACTTGAATTCAGCGAAATATAAATCAACAATACTTTTAAAACCGATTATGAAAAATAAAATTTTGACTTTGCTTATCCTCATTAGTAGTTTCTTTATGCCTTATTGTGGCTTTGCACAAAACGAAATGATTTGTGAGGCAGATACTTTGAAAGCCCAAAAACTATTTGAAGATGCGTGGAAATAGAAACAATTCAAACCTAATAAATTAGTTAAGTATGAAGATTTTTATCTTATCAATTACATTCCTTTTTTCAGCAAATTTACTTTGGGCAAGTGATATTGAGGCTAATGACTCCACTATGATAAAGGCTTTATATACCAAAGCTTGGAATCTTAAATTCACACAAACCGATTCTGCCGAGCAAATTGCAAAGCAAGCAATTGACATGGCCAGTAAAAACCAAGAGTTAATGCTTGAAGGTTACTGTTATAAGACATTGGGTGTTATATATGCCATTCAGGGGAAAACTGATGATGCCATTATAAACCTTACTAAAAGTTACAATGCTTTTTATGATATTGATGATAAATTTAGTATGGCTCAAATAAATATGATTATTTCAACTGTATATAGAGATAAAGGTGAGTATCAAAAAGCATTAACCGGATTTAGCGAATCATTAAACTATTCTATTGCTGAAAACGATCAAAGCCTTATAGCGGCTGTATATAACAATATTGCCAATGTGTTTTTAAATTTGTCGCAATTTGATACTGCAATTGTTTGTTTTACAAAAGCAAATAAAATATACATTGAATTACATGACTCCTTGGGTATTGCAGTAACACTTTTAAATATAGGCAATATTTATTTTGACCTTAAAGCCTACAAAGACGCAAATGAAAAATATGCAGAGGCATTACCTATATTTGAAAATTTAAATAGCAAGGTTCATGCATATATGATAATAAATAATATGGCATCTATTTGCAAGGAACAAAAGAATTACAATGATGCATATATCTTGAATTATCGAGCTCTCAATATTGGAAATGAGTTAAATAATGAAAGAGGTTTGGGAAATACATACGATAATTTAGCTCAAGTGCATCAAGCTAATGGGATAACAGACTCGGCTTATTTTTATTACCAAAAATCGATACAGAGTAGGAATAAATCTGGTGATAATGAAGGGCTTTCAGGTGTATATTTTAATGTGGCAATGCTTAACTTTGAACTAAAAGACTATGAAAAAGCAATTTCAAATGCAAATAAATCGATAAACTTAGCTCAGCAGAATGGATCGATTGAGAATCAGAAAAACGCTTTCGGCATACTCTATAAAATATATTACGAGCAAAAGGAGTATAAAAAGGCATATGATGCCAATGAAAAATATTTGGTTCTGAACGATAGCATTTATAATGTGCGAATTACAAAGGATGTGAACAATATAAACATCAGGTACCAAACCGAGCAAAAGCAACAACAAATTGAATTGCAAAATTTCCAACTTAAGAATCAGGAATTAACCATCCAAAAAACAAAGCAAAAAACCATTTATTCCATAATCATTGCATGCATTATTCTTGTTTCGGTATTTGTTGTTTTCCTATCGTACCATAAGCGCAAAAAACAACAAGTTAAACTATTGATTTTGAAAGAACAAATTGCCGATGAACAATACCAAAACCTCTTCCAAGAATCGCAACTGCAAGCCATTCGCGAAAAAATTACCGGGCAAGAGGAGGAGCGCACCCGCATTGCCCGCGAACTGCACGATGGCATTGGTGGAACCCTTGCTGCCGTTAAAATGCGAATGGAACATGCCATAACCAAACCCAACCCCGAAGATATGGCCAGCCTTGCCAAAATTGTTAACAACACTTGGGAAGAGGTTCGTACCATATCGCACAACCTAATGCCACCCCAGTTTACCGATGTTTCGTTAGACCAAGTGCTGCAAAACCACATAAAGGAGTTAAACAAACCGGGTAAAATCAACTTTACCTTACAGTTTCTGCCCCAAACCGGATGGAATGTTGTTCCTGCTGAATTGCAAGTAGAATTGTACCGCATGGTGCAAGAACTTTGCACCAACATTGTAAAGTATTCAAATGCCACCTTAGTTGAACTACAACTTACCAAAACCGAAACCGAAATAAGCTTTACCATGGAAGATAACGGCGCACCGTTCGACTACAGGGGCAATGGCATAGGCCACCGCAACTTACAGGAACGGCTAAAA
>DYQV01000025.1 GCA_020719105.1 Rikenella microfusus | reverse complement strand
CAATACCCGTCGCACATTCATACCTTTCGCTATGCTCAGGTATGAATAAAGCGGGCTAAGTAAAGCGCTTTTTCGTTGCGCTCAAATCGCTCAACTTAGGTGTAATTTAAAATTTTAGTTTTTAACAAAGTACAAATGATAGCTTTAAAGAAAAGAAAAAGGAGTCAGACAACTTCTTACTCAACAACATGTTTTTTTGATTTTGAAATGGCAATAAAATTGTAATCTTTGAGCTTTTTATGCGACCAATTTGCTGTTGGGTAATTGTAATAGTTAATTAAATCAGTTTTATAATGAAAAGAAAGTTATTTGTACTCCTGTTTTGCTTACTTGAGATTACTTTATTCTCTCAAAATATTGAGAAAAAAGGTATTACTCTATCCAATTTATATCAAACCTATTCATTTTATCCCAAGACAGTTAGAGGCCTTCAGTCAATGAATGATGGACTGAACTACACTGCTTTGGATGGAGATTCAGTCCTTATAAAATATAGCTATAAAACAGGTGAACCCGTAGCAACATTGGTATCTGTCAGCGATTTCAATAATCCTCAAATTCAAGAAATTCAGAGTTATATTTTTAATTCCGATGAAACAAAACTGATTTTATACATCAATCGTGAAGATATTTACCGGCACTCCTTTACCGCCGATTACTTTGTTTGGGATTTTAAAAGCCATAAATTATTTCCGGTTTCATTAAATGGTTCGCAGCGGTTGGCAACGCTTTCGCCCGATGGCACTAAAGTGGCTTTCGTTCGCAAGAACAACCTTTTTATTTCGGATTTGGCAACTTCAGCCGAAAAACAAATTACCACCGACGGGGAATTCAACAAAATAATCAATGGGGCTCCTGACTGGGTTTATGAGGAGGAGTTTGAATACAATCAGGCATTTGCCTGGTCGCCCGATGGAAACTATTTAGCCTATTGCAAATTCAATGAAACCGAAGTGCCCGTTTTTAACATGACCCTCTATGCTGGGCTTGAACCTAAAATTGAAAAGAATGGTTTATATCCTGAAAACTATGAATTTAAATATCCAAAAGCAGGCGAAAAGAATTCGGTGGTTACGGTACATTCCTATCAAGTAAAATCTGGCGAAACCGTAAAGGTGGATGTTGGGACAGAACCGGATCAATACATTCCACGATTGAAATGGACCCCTATAGGTGAGATGGTTGTTTACCGGCTGAACCGGTTGCAAAATAAACTGGAATTTTTGTATGCCGATGCCATAACTGGCAAATCATCGGTTTTTTATACCGAGGAAAACAGTCGTTACATTGATGAAGATTATTTTGATGATCTGACCTTTATTAATAACGGGCAGCAATTTATATACAGCAGCGAACGCGATGGATTTGCCCATTTGTATTTACATGCCGCGAATGGAACGCTGATTTCGCAAGTTACCAAAGGGGCGTGGGATGTGACTGATTATTTAGGTTTTGATGCGAAAAACAAGCTGGTGTATTATCAAAGTGCCGAGTTAGCAGCAACCCAGCGTGATATTTTTGTGATAAAGACCGATGGGAGTGGAAAAAGAAAACTAAGCACTCAATACGGAACCAACCGGGCATTATTTAGCAGTTCGTATGCTTATTACATTAATTATTTTTCGAACGATACAACACCTACTTTAGTGACATTGCACGATGCCAAAGGCAAGCTGCTGCGAGTATTAGAAGACAATGCAAAACTTAAAGAAAAACTAAAAGGCTATAAATTTAGTCCAAAAGAGTTTTTTAATTATACTACCAGCGAGGGGATTACTCTTAACGGATGGATGATGAAACCCGTTGACTTTGATTCCACAAAAAAATATCCGGTGTTAATGACACAATACAGTGGACCCAATTCACAACAGGTGTTGGATAGGTTCCGGGTTGACTGGGAACAAGTTTTAACCGGTGACGGATACATTGTTGCCTGTGTTGATGGAAGGGGAACCGGTGGCCGTGGCGAGGAGTTCCGGAAAATGACCTATCTGCAAATGGGTAAATACGAAACCTTGGATCAAATTGAAACAGCTAAATACCTTGGAGGTCTTTCATTTATTGATTCGACACGGATTGGTATTTGGGGATGGAGCTATGGCGGTTTTATGGTTTTAAACTGCATGACTCAAGGTGCTGATTATTTTAAAACAGGAATTGCTGTGGCACCTATTACCAACTGGCGATATTACGACAATATTTATACCGAGCGGTTTATGCGCACGCCACAAGAGAATCCAACCGGATACGACGAAAATTCACCCATTTCATACTCCAATAAATTAAAAGGAAATTTATTGATTTGTCATGGAACTGCCGATGATAATGTGCATGTGCAAAACACTTTTGAAATATCAGAAGCTTTTGTTCAGGCCGATAAGCAGTTTGATATGTTTGTTTTCACCAACCGGAATCACGGTATTTATGGAGGGAATACTCATTATTTCCTTTATGTTAAAATGTTAAATTATATTCATGCTAATCTATAAATTCAGAAGGAGTCTTTTTTAGGGAAACCCTCATTTTTATGAAATTTATTTACCAATTAAAGAAGAAGATCACCAAAATAACTTAATTTCGAATCTTTGTTAAATTACTAAACTAAACGGAGGACTATATAATGAGCGATGCAATCAGACATTTAGAACCCAAAGCTGTTTGGGAGTATTTTTATCAGCTAACCCAAGTGCCAAGACCTTCGAAACACGAAGAAAAAATAAGGGCATTTATGGTAAAGTTTGGTAACGATTTAGGGCTGGAAACTATCATGGACGAGGTAGGGAACGTTATCATCCGTAAACCGGCAACCAAAGGCATGGAAGACCGGAAAGGGGTGGTGCTTCAAGGGCATTTGGATATGGTTCCCCAAGCAAATAGCGATAAAAAGCATGATTTTGCTAAAGATCCCATAGATGCTTATGTTGATGGAGAATGGGTTACTGCTAATGGTACCACTTTAGGAGCCGATAATGGAATGGGAGTGGCTGCCGCAATGGCAATTCTTTCGTCGAAAGAAGTTGTGCATGGTCCGTTAGAGTGTTTGTTTACAGCCGATGAAGAAACCGGAATGTCAGGTGCATTTGGTTTGAAACCGAACGTATTGAAAGGCGAAATACTATTGAATCTTGATTCGGAAGATGAGGGGGAACTCTATGTGGGTTGTGCCGGTGGAATTGATGGAAGTTTTTATTTTGATGCCAAATTAAAAGAGGTTCCAACTCACCATGTAGCTTTTAAGCTGAGTGTTACCGGGTTAAGAGGCGGACATTCAGGACTCGATATTGCTTTAGGACGCGGAAATGCCAATAAAATTATATTCCGTTATTTACATCTTGCTTTGGAACGTTATAACATTCGTATTGCAGAAATAAGCGGAGGAAATTTGCGCAATGCCATTCCCCGCGAAGCATTTGCTACTATTGTAATTCCAGAAGGAAAAGCAGATGAATTGCCTGCTTGCGTGGCTCGATTTGAGAAAATTGTGCAAAAGGAACTGGCATCAGCCGATCCGGGGGTTACTGTAAAAGTTGTTCCTACTGAAATGCCTGAAAAAGTAATTTCCGACGGAGTTCAAAGCCGATTAACCAAGGCTATTTATGGCTGTCCAAATGGTGCTATCCGAATGAGCCGGGATATGATAGGTTTGGTGGAAACTTCTTCGAATTTAGCCATTGTTAAACTTGTCGGTGACCAAATTGCCGTTCATTGTTTGTTGCGCTCCTCAGTGGATACAGCCAAAGAAGATTTGGCAAATTCCATAGGCAGTGTATTCCGGTTAGCCGATGCAAGAGTTGAATTCAACGGCGAATATCCCGGATGGAAACCCAATATGGATTCCGATATTTTAAAAATAATGCAAACAACCTACCAGAAATTGTATAACAAAATACCTGAAATAAAAGCCATACATGCCGGATTGGAATGTGGTTTATTGGGTGGTATTTATCCTCATTGGGATATGATTTCGTTTGGACCAACCATGCGTTTTCCGCACTCACCCGATGAGAAAGTAAACATTGCCACAGTAGGCAAATTTTACAACTGGTTGTTGGAAACATTGAAAAATATTCCGAAAAAGTAGAAACCTTCAAGGATAGACCCATCAATTGAAAATAAATTTGAAATAAATATTATAAACAGTTAAAAATTACTTATGACAGAAATTATTAGAAAATCCCTCAGAGAATCGCAAACTGCTCGATGGATTGCATTATCGTTGATTTCGATTACCATGTTTTTTGCTTACTTTTTTGTTGATGTGGTAGCACCACTTCAGAAAATTATGGAAACCAATTACAAATGGTCACCTGAAGTATTTGGAATGTTGGGTGGGTCCGAATTTTTTCTTAATGTTTTTGCCGGGTTTTTAATTTTGTCGGGTATTATCCTCGATAAAATGGGAATCCGTTTTACCTTGATAACTGCAGGACTTTCGATGGTATTGGGAGCAGCTATCAAATTTTATGCATTTTCTGCTGTTGATATCACGGCAGTAGTTCACGTTTTTGGAACCACATTGCCCACGACTGCTGTTCTGGCCTTTGTTGGATTTGCCATTTTTGGAGTTGGAGTTGAAATGGCCGGTATCACTGTTTCTAAAACAATAGTTAAATGGTTCAAAGGAAAAGAAATGGCCCTGGCAATGGGATTAGAAATGGCTTTAGCTCGTTTAGGAGTTTTTGCCGTATTTCGTTTATCCCCAATTTTTGCCAACACTTCGTCACCAAATCCGGGTGAATGGAATGCAGCGAATGCTGTTTTTATGGGTATGGCATTTTTATGTATCGGATTTATTACCTTCTTTATTTACACTTTCTTAGACAGAAAACTTGATCAACAAACTGGTGAAAAAGTTTTAGCTGAAGGAGAAGAAGAATTCAAAGTAAGTGATTTGAAGAAAATATTTACCAATCCGGGATTTTTAACTATTGCCGGATTGTGTGTATTGTTTTATTCTGCAATTTTTCCATTTCAGAAGTTTGCTACCGATATGCTTGCCTCAAAGCTAGATATGGATATTCAGACTGCTGCAGCCCTTTTCTCCTGGTTCCCCATTGGCGCCATGGTATTAACACCATTCATTGGATATTATCTTGATGTGAAAGGTAATGGGGCTTCACTCATGTTATACGGTGCCATTTTATTAGTGGTATCGCACTTGATTTTTGCTTTGGTTCCTGCCGAAGTATTCAGCTTGGGCATTGCAATAACTACCATTATCATTTTAGGAACTGCATTTTCATTGGTTCCTGCATCCATGTGGCCTTCGTTACCAAAAATTGTGGAGGAGCGGTATTTGGGTTCTGCCTACGGTGCCATTTTCTGGATACAAAATATTGGATTATTAGCCGTTCCTGTTTTGATTGGTTGGTCAATAAGCGCATCCAACCCCGGTGTATCAGAACAAATTGCTGCAGGTGCCGTTGATGTGAAATATAATTATATGGTTCCAGAACTTATTTTTGCCAGTTTCGGAGTATTGGCTATTGTTCTTGCCATTGCACTTAAATTTGTTGACCGAAAACACGGTTACGGACTTGAAATTCCGAATAAGAAAAAATAATAGTTTAATTGAAATTTTGAAACCGCCTCACATTAGGGCGGTTTTTTTATGGCATCGATTCATCCAGATATAAAAATAGAAAAAAGTGCTATCTTTAACTAGGTGAAATTGAATCTTGTTTTGAACAAAAGAATGCTTTGTTTTTTATAATAGTTAAATGGTGTCCTTTTTATTATTTATACTTAAAAACAATCGGCTATGATTTTTGAAATGTATGGAACCGTAACCAAAGAAGAAAATGTGAAAACCGTGGAGCACGGTATATCACCCAATACTTTTGTGGTTGAGAATTTGGGAGTTTTTCCTGCCTATTATGGCACTCAAATACATAGTGGTGCAATGGCTGACTCGTATTTTTTAATATTGCAGCAAAAAGAATCGACTGAAAAAATATTGAGGACTACCCACGAGATAAAAGCAAGAATTGATTGTGAGTTTGAAGGAACTCCAGCCAGTTTGAATATTTATAACAACACTTATTATTCCATTCGGCTGCGTTATTTGAAAGATCAAGCCAATCTTTCAAAAATTCAGGAACATTATCGTGATGCAGGTTTTACCTTTGCTAAGATGAAAAAACTGGATGAAACGGCTATAATCTATATAAAAAAAATATTCCATATAGAATCCATGAGTGACAATGTGCTAAAGGATTCTGAGAAAGATATGTATTATCTGAAAATTAATGAGCAGTTAACCTGGAGCCATTTTAAAAGCATCATTGGCCAAGTAAGAAATAACGTTACACTTCCTGCATTTGATGGTGCTTTAGTAGTAATATATGGTACTAAAGTGCAAGATCTGGTGCGTATTTATTGTAAATCAATAGGCTTAGCTGAGCTGGAATTGTTACATAGTAAGCTGGAAGAGGTTATTGCCAAATCAACACGGTAGCTGATTTTATGAACTTTATTAAACCTGCTTTTTGATTCGATATGCAAAAAGCGGGTTTTTCTTTTTACTTGATATTGGGTAGTTATAACCCAAATTGAGCGATTTGGAAAGATAAATCACAATCGACTAAGAAATTGTAAGTAATTCACTTTTAAACTATTCCCTTGTTTTGTGAATTGCAACAAATTCTAGGTCGGTTCGCCGCGGCGAATAAGTAAAGCGCTTTTTCCCCCGAGTCCTCGGGGTCAAATCGCTTAACTTAGGTATAAGTTTCTGAATTGCCAAGTGAGCTTGTTCAAAATTAATAGATTCCTTAATCTTTTTAAATTTTTCAACAATTTGATAGTTGTAAAGATTTCCAATGCTTCCTTCGTGTATGTGGGTGACTGTATGATCGCTTTTGAAATCGCCATTACCAATGGTTTGCGCAACTTGTTTGTAAGCATCGCGGAAGGGAACTCCGGCCAAAACCAAACGGTTTACCTCTTCAACACTGAACAGATAATTGTATTTGGGATCGGTTAATACATCGGTTTTTACTTGAATTTTGGCCAGCATCAGTTCTGTCATTTTCAAGGTTGCTTTGAGCTCATCTAAGGCAGGGATTATCTGTTCTTTAAGCAACTGTAAATCGCGGTGGTAGCCCGATGGTAGATTCGATGTCAACAGGCTGATTTGGTTGGGAAGCGATTTAATGAGGTTGCATTTGCCCCGTACCAATTCCCATACATCGGGGTTTTTTTTGTGCGGCATAATGGACGAACCCGTGGTAAATTCATCGGGAAAGCTCACAAAACCAAAATTCTGCGAATTGTAAAGGCACATATCCATGGCCATTTTCGATAGGGTAGAAGCAATACCGGCCATAGCATACGACAAGGTTTGTTCGCTTTTTCCGCGGGTCATTTGGGCATATACCACATTGTAATTCAGGTTTGAAAAACCCAATAAATCGGTGGTTAATTGGCGGTTCAACGGGAACGATGAACCGTAACCCGCTGCGGAACCCAATGGATTTTGGTTAACCACATTATACGAAGCTTTTAATAGCTCCAAATCGTCGGTAAGGCTTTCGGCATAAGCGCCAAACCACAACCCAAACGACGATGGCATGGCAATCTGCAAGTGGGTATAACCGGGAATGAGCACCTCTTTATGCTTTTCGCTGAGTTGAATGAGGGTACTGAATAACGATTCCATTAGATTGGTTATTTCCTCCATTTCGGCTCGCAAAAAAAGTTTCATATCAACTAAAACCTGATCGTTTCGGGAGCGGCCGCTGTGCACTTTTTTACCCACATCGCCCAGTTTTTGTGTAAGCAATAGTTCCACCTGCGAATGCACATCTTCAACGCCGGGTTCTATTACAAATTGTTGATTTTGGATTAGTTGGTAAATATTATTTAATTCGGTTTTAAGCGTTGTTAATTCCTCTTCTGTGAGGAGTCCAATGGTTTCGAGCATGGTTATATGCGCTAAGGTGCCCAATACATCGAATGGTGCCAAATGAATGTCGAGCTCACGGTCTTTACCAACGGTAAACGCTTCAACATGTTTGTTGGTAGAGGTTCCTTTTTCCCAGAGTTTTGCCATGTTTTTATTATATATGAAACTATTAAGGCTCAAAAATAGTAAGAATTGTCACAAAAATTTAATTAAAACCAATTTTCATAGTTGACTTCCTTACCATCAAACAAGATTTTTTACTCTTATTCCTGCCTTTTTAAACTGGAAACTATTCCAGTAGGGCGCTTCAAAGCAATTCTCAAAGGGAAATAAATCCACAAAGCACCGCTTATAAAAATTAACCCAATCAGCATCATCAAAAATCCACCCTGAATGCTAAAGGAAGGAGATAGCAGGGAAGGCAGGATTCCAACCAAAGCCGCCAAAATACCAATGAACATTCCGGTAGCAAGCAACATGAAATTCTCCATATACACCAACCGGAACAGTTGCTTCCGGTTGAACCCCAAGGCCGTGAGTAAGGCCAGTTCGTGTTTTCGTTCAACGATGTTTCGAAGCAACACAATGCCCAATCCCATGGTGCCAATCAGGAATCCCAGTCCGCTTAATGCCATAAACACCGATAGATAGGTATTTGTAACAGAATTAAATGTTGCCAACCGTTGGCTGGTTGAGGTTACATCCATTCCATAATCGATGAGACTTTGTTCCAGAATTTTTGTAACCAATTCTTGTTTATGGCTTGGAGCATCAATAAGCATGATTTTTGAACCTCCTGTGGAAGGGAATTGCTCCCGAAAAACCTGATCCGAGATGAGGATATTTCCCTGGAAAATGGAATTATTCAAACCACCGGCAAGGATTAATTTAAAAGGGTTGCCCATTTCATTCAGATAAACTAAAGTATCGCCGATGCTTTTTTTCAATCCGTACTGAATCACGGTTTGGTCGGCAAAGGCAGAGAATACATTATTATCATAGGTTTTATCCAACTCTTTCCAAGGGTGCTCCTCAGGAACCTGTTTCAAAAGTTTTGCAAACGAGAAAGCCCCGCAGGAATCGAATTCACGAGTGTTAACAGCCAGAATCTTTGGCCGTTGCGGCTGGTTAAGATTCAAACAACTGGCATCATCGCCCTCAAGGCTTTGGAATTGAAGAAAACGGACGCTATCTAAATCGTTTTCAGTTGTAGTATTTAAGTGGCTTTTACCATCTCTTGAATTAAGATTGTAAGGTATGATTGATGTGGTATTGGCCCAAAGCAAATAGCCACCGGTACCGGAATTGCGCAGATTTTCGGAACCGTAAAATGTTTTTCGGTAGGCTCCGGTTAAAATCAAGGTAAAAGTGCCAATGGCCAGGAGCGATATAACCGCTATGCTCTGGGTTTTATTCCGTTGGACGTTCTTTAAAGCCAATTGAAATGTGCCAGGCGCTGCATCAACTGAAGTTTTTTTATTGATTTCAGAGTAATGGTAAATAAATAAAATGCTACCGATTAAAAACAAACCCGCTGCGGATAGATACATTCCGGCATTTTCAAATCCGGAGGTAAAAAAAGAAACACCAACCAAAGCCAGCGCTCCAATCAATGCCGTATAACTGAATAATTTGCCTATGAACCCTTTTGTATGGATGGATTTTGAAGTCGAGTTAACCTGATTTTTAACCAATCCGGCTATGGGCTGCCTTAGTTTTCGACGTACAACAAAAAAAATAGAAATAGAAACAGTTACAATGCTTATGGTTGCTCCCATTAAAAGGGTAGATGGTTTGATAAAAATTTCAAGGATGCTGGAATGTACCGCATCGTTCCAGATACTATTTAATCCAGCCAATAACCCATAATTATAAAGTATTCCCAAAACAGAACCCAAAACAGAACCCAAAATGATGACCAAAGTAGGCTCCATAAACCAAATGAATTGTATGGTTTTTCTCTGGAAACCTAAACCGCTCAATAAAGCCACTTCACCGGATCGCTTCTCAACATGGTGGATAAAAATGAGAACCAAAAGGAGTATGGCAGCCGCAATAATAAAGAAACTGAGGCTCAGGAATAATTCGGCGAAGTTTACTGCATTGTTTGCTGCCGAATTCCCTTCGTATTGTGTGGCAATAATCTGTAATCCAATTTCTTGAGGATTAATTCCGGAGGTAATGATATTTCTTAAGGTGTCCAATGAAACCAGTTCTGAATTAAACCGGATTCCGGTAAGAGTACCAAACTGATTGCTCCAAAGGGTTTTTCCTGTTTCCAATGATAACAGTACTTTTGGGGTTCCTTTATAGTCGTTCCAGTATTTTTCGTCTTTGTCGCGGATGCGTTTCAAGTCAATAGGAACGCCTGTATTCCAATTGCGGCAGCTTCCCGCATCTGAAAGCCCTTGGAATTTGGGCATCAGGGAATTATCAATGCCATTTCCGGTATTTGGCAGGATGCGCTTTACCACAAATTGCCGGCTGGTTTCATTTAACTCCCGTAACGGATTGATTACGTAATAAACCAGTTTGATGGAGTCGCCAACTTCCACTCCCAAATCAAATGCTGTCCATTGGTTTATAATAGCTCCATTGGGCAACAAGCTATCGCCAAGTAAGGTAGATGTGGCGGCAGTTGCAAAAGAATAGGGGGTTTGTTTGTTGTTGAATTGGATGGTGTTTACCAAATAGGTAATTATGGGTTGATTCTGCAAGTTGGCTTTTGCAATTGCCTTTGCGATGGGATCGTCGATAAAAACCCGGTCCGAAACCAAATCAAATGTTCCCAGTGAATCGCGGGCAATGGTTTTTAGCCCCAAATCTTCAATTTTCCAAACTGATTTTAGCGTTGACTGAATTGATTCCGGATTCAATTTTTGTTGTGGGTTGTCGGAAATCACAATGGTATTTGCCAAATTGGGCAGTTCCATTTTTTGGGAAAGGAAATCCAATGAAACAAAAATATTGTAAGGCTTAATCTGTTCATTGTTAAGGTTGAAACTCCCCAATTGTTGGTCGGATGCAATGGCTTTAATGGTTAGGTATAAAGCAATTGAGGGATATTTTTCCTGGGCAAGTGGCGTATTTATGGGCATCAACCCGGTGCTTTCCACCCGCACCAACAGGTTGTCGTAAATTTTTAGGTTCAGTTTTTGTGCAACGTTTTCACTGATAATTACTTCGTCGGTTTTCAATTCAGGTAACGGCAAATCCGAAAAGTGGCTGAAACTGCTGTTGAATCCAATTATTTTGGCATTGTTGATTCGATTCCCGTTTTCCGTATTGATGGCGATACCTTGCAATTGAAGCAATGGGGCAGTGGGTGTCTGTAATGAAGCCGACAATTCTACTGCCAACCGACTGCGCACAAAACGGTTGCTACCAACTATGGCATAAGTTGTTTTCCCCAAACGGACTTTTACCTGCTTGTTAAGGCTGTATTTAACCGAATCACCCACAATGAGTGCGCCCGTTAATACAGCGGCACTGATTGCTGTGGCAGCCAATAATGCCCCATGTTGTTTCCGGTAATGCCAGAGGCTTTTTAAAATATAGTTGAGAAGGGTCATGGCTAACTAAATTATTGAGCAATCAGTTTACCATTGGTTAGCTTATAGATAGTTCCCATAAGGCTTGCCAGTTCTGGGGAATGGGTAACAACCACAATAGACAGCGAATAATCTTTTTGGATTTTTGATAACAATTCGCCTAAGATCAGCGAGTTATCGTGATCCAGCGAGCCGGTGGGTTCGTCGGCTAAAATGAGTTCCGGTTGGTTTATTAGCGCACGCACCACTGCAGCCCGCTGGCATTCACCCACAGAAAGCTGACCAGGAAGTTGGTGCACTTTATCGGATAAACCGACGGTATGGAGTAATTCCTTGGCTCTGGCCACAGCAGCTTTTTTTTTCACATTGTCTTTTTGCGGGATGGTTGGAATCAACACATTATCGATCAAATTTAGTTGAGGCAGCAAATGATGCATTTGAAAAATAAACCCAATTTTTTGATTGCGGATTTCAGCCAATTTGGGTTCCGACAAGGTGGTTATTTCGGTTTGGTTCATCCAGACTTTTCCGGATGAAGGAGCATCCAAAGTACCCATAATATTGAGCAGCGTGCTTTTGCCGGAACCCGACGGACCGACAATAGCCATAGAATCGACAGGGTTTATTCGGAGTGAAACATCTATTAACACGTCCCTTTGCGGAGTTCCCAGGTTATTGAAGTACGATTTATGAATGTTTTGAAGTTCCAGTTGCATGAGTTGTTGAATTTGTTTTTTAATTTATTGTTTGCAATGCATTTCTCTAATTTTTGTTGATATGCACCGGAATTATATATTACCTTGAATAAAATTTGTAATCCGGAGACAGACTAATTATAATTCTTTTACACGGTACGTTGCACTGGGTGTATTCTCTTAGCAATTCAGGTTAAATGATTTTTGAGTCAAAAGTTAAACAACAAGGATCTCTGGAAGTGTTGAATGAATTTATAGGTCTGTGGACTTCTCCTTTTTCAACCAGTTTGCAGAATCGGTAACTCCTAAAATGCAAGTATTCTTCAGTCATTAATACAAAGCTTCGGTAAACAATAGATGTTAAGCATAATTCAATTTATTTAACATCTGTTGTTTTCCTAATTCAATCAAAAACTCAGGCGCAAAATCGGCTTCATTTTCCCATGTAATTGTATTTAATTTTATTTTGAAGGTTTTAAAGTACTCCATATCTTTCAGTGGAATAAAAATTTTACGATCATCATTAAATATTGAACCCTTTAAGTCAATCAAAATGGAATCGCCATTGTTAAAAGTCAGGAAAACCTGGTATCCACCTTTGTATTCTGCCGATGTAACATTTAGTATCATAGCTATTATTCTAAAGGTTGTATTTTTTTAAACTCACCTGTTGTTCTGATTAATTCCCAATCTTGTAATAGATCTTCTTTATGAATCTCGTACCATTCCATTACAAGACTTAGGGCTCTTTTTGGGAATTTACCTTCAACAATTCCTGAGTTTATCTCAACGATAATCTCAAAGTCGCCATATTTTGCATGAAAATGCGGTGGGTTATGTTCGTTAAGTTCATAAATATTACTATTCCTAGAAATCTACACAATTCAGGCATATTTTCTTTTTATACAAATTTAATCATAATTCAAAAGGATAACAAGGATATTTATCTAACTCACCACCAATTATCTTTGGTTCTGAACTTTCCCATCTATGGATTATGAAAAAACAGTTATTTATTCACCACTTTTTCGTATATCTCCAGCACCTTTTTGGTCAGCACGTCATTGGTATAATGTTCTAAAACGGCTATGCGGCCTTTTTCACTCATCTTGGATATTTCATCCTGATTCGATAGCACTTCCATCCATTTGGCAGCAAGGGTTTCTGCGGTATTGGGTTCATAAGTAACACCACCCCCCGAGGTGGCAATAATTTCGGGAAATGCACCCAAAGCCGGTTGTACCAAGGGTGTACCGCAGGCCAACGATTCCAATTGATAGGTACCGAAAGCTTCCCCTTTAAGTACAGGGACTGACAATAGGGTGGTTTTGGCAAAAAATTCACTCAACGATTCTTTATTAAACTTTTCAATGAACTCCACTTCGTGGAAAACTCCTTTTTTCTTTAGCTTTTTGATTTGTTTATTTACAAAAAGTTTGTCGTCGCCGGTCATTCCTCCGGTGAGTTTCAGTTTCACCTCTTTAAATTTTTCGTTTTGCTTTAAAAGGATGAAGGCATCAATCAACACTTCAAAACCATGTTCTTTATACATTCGCGAGAGGTATCCAATAGCCTGTGGGTTCTGCGCCGGGATAGAATATTGATAAATCGAAGGATCAATTCCAATGTGCACAATGTGCATTTTATTATCAGGTATTTTCATTTTGCGCTTCATTTCGACGGCATAATAATCGCTAACGGCAATAAAAGCATCCACGTCGTTGCCTTTTTGGCTCATTAAATTCCAAACCAGTTGCTGGTAATGCTCATTCATGGCATCAACCCAAACATCCTCGTCCTGAAGCGAACAAACCACCGGAACCTGAAGCTGGCTTCGTATCTCTTTGGCAAGCCCCAACAAAAGCGCATTGGAAAGATGTACCACATCGGGTTTTATGTGAACTTTCAAAAAATCAATCAATTCCTGGAGTTCAATGTCCTGCTTTCCGTCTTTACCGTTGAGCATGGAAATGGTCATTTCCTCGAGACCTTCGGTGCGGGTAGAACCTGCTTTTTTTGCCGCATATCGTAAAATGGGACCCGAATTGAAAATGCGCTCCATCCAGTGGGGCATATTTTTGAACAGCTTGAAATTCTGTTTCAGGTAAATATTCACCGCGCCATAAAATATGGGTGTTTCGCCTTCTTTTACATCGTGGTTGAAGTTGAGTGGCAAGTAGATGGGAAGCATCAGGGCATCATGTCCTAATTTCCTTAACGATTTGGTATATCCGCTGTCGCGAAGACAGTTACCGCAATAAAAGGTACCACCAAAACCGGGAACGATGTTTACAATTTTCATGTGTTTGTTTTTTTAGCCACGTATTTCACGTATTAACACGAAGAGTAGATTATTGATCTGCATAATTTTGTTATTAAAGAAACAAATATCGAAATAATAATTTCTGTTTGGTTTCGTTTTTTGGTTCTAAGATTTATGTTATCAACTAGTTGTGAATTTAATACATAATTGTTTTAATCTATTTTTTTGTTGAACCTTTTTCACTCAATGCTGCTTTGGCATTTAAAGAAGTTACAACCTTTTTACCTGTTTTAGCTTCCAACTCTTTCAAAGCTACTTTGGCTACATTACCTCCTTGTTTTGCCACAATTTTATTTTCTGTAAAAGTTTCGGGATTTACTGCTTGTGAAATATCTTTGGTTGATGCCTCAGCAAGCATATTCAAAATCAACTCGGTATTGGTCATATTGTCCCTCAGGTTTTCTTTTTTTAATCCTTTAAGTATTTTATATTCTTTGGTGGTTTTACCTGCCCAAGCTTTGGTAATTATATCGGTAAGTGTAGCAAATTGTACACCTTCTTTAAGTCCTCTGGCTTTCCATTCATTGGTTAGTTCTTTGCGGATTTCAATGCTTTTCAGCCGCTGATTAATCCAGTTTTCGGAATATCCTAATTGTAAATACTGCGCTAACGCCCTGTCAATGGTTAATTCTGGGTCTTGCAATTCATCCAGTCTTTCTGAGGCTACTTTTGCCAACCAACGTTTAAGTGGCTCAGCCTTTGGCGATGGGATGGATTGAATCAACCTAAAAAGTTGTTCTGTGTCAGCCACATCGGTTAATCTCAACTTTCCATCGGGTGCCTGCATTTTCAAACCGTTACAATTTGTAACGGTTTCATTCCCTTCGTCTTTTAAGCGTTTTTTCAATACCCTCCAATATACCTGAGGATTTGGACTATCGGTTAAAGTGGCAATTACATCAACAATAGAAAAATACCATTTTTCCTCATTATCATTCCAAATCGAGCGAATTTGCTTTTGCTCAAACAGTTTAATGGCAGTTTCCTTAGTCATGGCAATAAATTTAAATATTTTAAAAATAGATCTGTTTCTTATATTTTAACATCGTGGCCCAATTGTCTTAACGATTTGGTATATCCGCTGTCGCGAAGACAGTTACCGCAATAAAAGGTACCACCAAAACCGGGAACGATGTTTACAATTTTCATGTGTTTATCGTTGTTTGTCGTTCCATCAGTTTCATTCGGCATTATCCTTCCCTGGTAGGGCGAATCTTTTACCTTTGAAACCGGCATGGTTATAAATTCTTCGTTTACTTTTTTCATTTTTTAATATTTGTATTATCGTTGTTGAAATTAAATTCGATAATTATTTCCAAATTTATTAATTTAAATGAAACT
>DYQV01000342.1 GCA_020719105.1 Rikenella microfusus | reverse complement strand
GAAAACCCACTGGGTATAACCGCCCCTTTTTTAACAATAACGATTCCTTCTTTTATAGTATATAAATCATTATCGCTGTCGGGTAAATGTTTACCCCCATTGATTCGTACATCATTTCCAATGATGCAATTCTTATCAACAATAGTATTGTTTAAATAGCATCGTTCGCCAACACCAATTATTTTGCTGCTATTGCTGCTCTGCTGGTTTATTTCGTCCAGGTTCTGGTAATGGTCAGACCCCATAATTATGGAATTTGCAATGGTAGTGCCTTTCCCGATACGTGACCGGATACCGATAATGGAACGTTCAATGCGACTGGCAATAATAATACAGCCATCGGAGATTAGGGTTTTTTCCAAAGTAGTTCCCGAAATTTTAGATGGAGGTAACATCCGGGACCTGGTGTAAATGACATTGGAATTATCAAAGAGGTTAAATGCCGGAATGTCATCGGTTAAACTTAGGTTTGCTTCAAAAAAGGATTCTATGGTACCTATATCAGTCCAGTAACCTTCGTATTGATAGCTCAACACTTTTTGGGTTTTTATGGCTTGAGGAATTATTTCCCGGCCAAAATCCTTGGTTTCTTCATTTTCCATCAGTTTAACCAGCAATTCCCGGTTAAACAAATAAATACCCATAGATGCCAAGTGGTTTTTTCCTGCATTTTTCATTTCATCACTTACGTCAGAAGTCCATTCATGTAATATGTCCTTCGATGGTTTTTCAATGAATTCAGCAATAAAACTTTTTGAATCGGTTTTTAAGATTCCAAATTCAGGTGCTTCTTTCTCAATTACAGGAAGTGTGGCCACTGTTATGTCGGCACCTTTATTAATATGTGTTTCCAGCATTTTATTAAAATCCATCTGGTATAATTGGTCGCCAGATAGTATCAATGCATAATCAAAATCGTGGTTCATAAAGTGTTTCATGCACTTTCTTACCGCATCAGCTGTTCCCTGGAACCAGGTTCCACTTTTAGGGGTTTGCTCCGCAGCCAGAATATCAACAAAGGCCTCACTAAACGATCCAAAATGGTACGTATTTTTTATGTGTTTATTTAGTGAAGCTGAATTGAATTGGGTTAAAACAAAAATGCGCTCAATATTGGAGTTTAAACAGTTTGAAATAGGAATATCAACCAATCGATATTTCCCAGCCACAGGAACTGCAGGTTTCGACCTGTTTTCGGTTAGTGGAGCCAAGCGGGATCCTTGTCCACCACCTAATACTATTGCTAATACGTTTTGTTTCATCTGTTTAGTTTTTAATTTTTATATCAAGGTCAGATGGAATACGCCATAAAGAAACATTTGCGGTTTGTATGCATATTATTGCTTATGGCTATTTCATAACCGTTTATTTAGAGTGATTTATATAATTCAATATAATCCGAAGATGCCTTAGTCCATGAGTGATCAATTTGCATTATCTGTTTTCTAATATTTTTAAATGCAGTTTTGTCTTTATATAAAATTTTTGCCCGTTCCATGGAATAAGTAATATCCCAAGCGGTACATTGGTCGTGACAAATTCCAAAACCATCGTCGCCAATATCTACAACCGTATCTTTAAGTCCACCGGTTCTGCGAACAATGGGAATGGTGCCATAACGAAGAGCGTACAATTGGTTCAACCCACAGGGTTCAACCCGTGAAGGCATCAACAGAAAATCGGCACCGGCATAAATTAAGTGCGAGAGTTTTTCGTTGTATCCAATATAGGAGCAATAATTGCCTTTAAATTGAGGTTCTAAGTCCCATAATGCCTGCTCAATATGTTTCTCCCCTGTGCCTAAAATAAGTATGTTTTGTTGCTTTGGATACTGGGTAAGCAATTTATAGACCGCTTCAGGCAGAAAATCGGCTCCTTTTTCGCCCACCAATCGTCCAATAAAAGTGAACAGAGGTTTCGATGGGTCGAGATTGAATTCTTTGCAGAGCCACTTTTTGTTTTCTGCTTTACCAGTCTCCACTGTTTTTTCATTGTAGTTTTTTTCAAGCATGGAATCGGTTTCCGGATTCCAAACATCCACGTCAATGCCATTTAAAATTCCCATTGATTTTGAACGCTCAGCATTTAATAGTCCTTCCAATCCGTTCATGGAATAACCTATTTCGTCCATGTATGAGGGAGAAACGGTTGTAACTTTATAGGCGCATTTAATGGCGGCAGCCAAAGGGTTTATGGCTCTATGCCATTCAATAAGTCCTGTTAAATCGCTATGGAATGGAGGTAGGTAATGCAATAAGTTAAATCCAAATTGACCTTGGTAGGCTCCATTATGAATGGTAAAAACAGTAGGCACTTTTTTCAACTTCCGGTACTCCCATACATTTGCCAACATAAAAGGAATAAATCCGGTATGTTGATCGTGACAGTGAATAATATCGGGTATGATTTCCAAATTCTTGATCCAGTTTAATGCAGCAATTTGAAAGGTTATAAATCGCTCGGTATCATCGCCGTAAGAGTATATTTTATCACGGTCAAAAAGTCCCGGAATATCAATGGAAAAAATATCGAAACCTAAATTGTTATTTAAAAGTTTAAAAACATGAAAGGTATAATCGAAATAACCTAACCGGGCAAAACTTGTGTGTATCGCTTCAAATTGGTTCTCGGTTCTAAATTTGGTGTAGTAATGTGGCATAATAACGGATGCTTTGTTGCCCAATAAATTTTGATATTTTGGCAAGGCACCAACAACATCAGCTAAGCCACCGGCTTTAGCGGCTGGATAACATTCTGCGCTTATGTGAACTATTTTCATCAATAATTAGTTTAAGTTGATGGGGTCTTAAGTAAATTAAAATTTGCGGTTTACCCTTGAAAACCCATTTGAATCAATTCTTATTTTTGTTTTTGGTTATTGGAATTTAATTTTTTCTTAAATCTATAAAATCTTTTGTTATTAACCAATTCAACTATCTATTATTTATTATAGGTTCCACTATTTCACAACAGATATTACATCGTAATTAGGGAGGCAAATAAAATGGTTAGATACGCTGGTATAAAATAAAATACCTTTTACATCCATCGATATAAAAGGTATTTCAATAGTTTAGTAAAGTAGGAATTACTTAGATAGGCTCTTTTCCAGGTCTTCAATTAATTTTTTGGCTACTTTCCGTGGATTGCTCTTTTTCAGTTCTTTTAAAATATCCAAAGCAATTTGGCCGATTTCAAATAATCCAATGGGATTTTTATCATAATCGTAGCTGCCAATTACGTATTCGAGTTTTGCTTTGATATCTGCAAAACCGGGATTGGCATTTTTTTGAAAGAATTCCAATGCATTGTAGCATGCGTTTCGTAAAGCTTCATCTTGGGTTTTCATGTTGGCTAGTTTTAGGTTTTGGTAATTTGTATTAAAAGTAGCATTTTTTACTATTAAATGAACAATAAATAAGTTAAATATTAATGATTTTTAGCATGATTTATTTTTTTTATTAACATTTTTGCAAAAACACTGAGCAAAAACCGACCTTTATGGCGTATTTTACCCGGATTATTCATTAATAATCCTGACGAT
>DYQV01000341.1 GCA_020719105.1 Rikenella microfusus | reverse complement strand
TATTGAGGTGTAGCTTAATCGTCAGGATTATTAATGAATAATCCGGGTTAAACCATGAAATCTAAACTGTTGATAAATCAATTATTAAATCTTTCGAAATCGGTTTCATATTTTCCTATATTTGTCATCGCATTTTAATAAAATCATGGATAATTTTATTGTTTCAGCCCGAAAATACAGGCCCTCTACTTTTTCCACAGTAGTAGGTCAAAAATCAATTACTACAACTCTTAAGAATGCCATTCAAAACAATCACATGGCTCATGCTTATTTGTTTTGTGGACCACGAGGAGTTGGTAAAACAACTTGTGCACGTATTTTTGCAAAAACCATTAATTGCCAAAACCTAAATTCCGATACCGAACCATGCAACGAATGTGAATCATGTGTATCGTTTAACAGCGATAGGTCGTACAATATTCATGAGCTGGATGCAGCATCAAATAATACGGTAGATGATATTCGCACTCTTATTGATAAAGTCCGCATTCCACCGCAATTAGGAAAATATAGCGTTTATATTATTGATGAGGTTCACATGCTTTCGCAATCAGCTTTTAATGCTTTTCTTAAAACATTAGAAGAACCCCCTAAGCACGCTATCTTCATATTAGCTACCACCGAGAAACATAAAATTCTTCCAACCATCTTATCAAGGTGTCAAATATTCAACTTTAGCCGAATAACTGTTGAAGATGCTGCCAATCATTTAGCCTTTGTTGCCGAAAGTGAAAAAGTACAGGCTGAACCAGAGGCACTTACAGTAATTGCCCAAAAGGCTGATGGAGCTATGCGTGATGCACTTTCTATATTTGACCAGATAGTAAGTTTCTCGGGCAATGTTTTAACCTATGAAAATACCATTGCTAATTTAAACGTTCTCGATTACGATTATTTCTTTAAGTTAACAGATGCTTTCATTACAGAAGATATAAGTGCTTCATTAACTATTTTTGACGAAATTTTAGATAAAGGTTTTGAAGGGCAGCATTTTCTTTCAGGGTTAAGTAAGCACTTCAGGGATTTACTGGTTTCGCAGAATGAAAAAACAATACAATTATTGGAAGTGGGAGCCTCTATTCGTACTCATTATTTGGAACAATCAAAAAAATGCAGCCCCCGCTTTTTATTTCAAGCAATTAATACAACCAATGAATCCGAAATACAATACCGAAGCAGTCAGAACAAGCGACTCACGGTTGAATTGGCACTAATTAATTTATGTCAATTGATTTCTGAAAAAAAAAAAGTGAATTAGAAACTACTTCCCAACAAAAAAAAGCAGCCAAAGAACCCGTTCCTTTAACACAAACATCGAATGCAGCAAAAATAAAATCAGCACCTGTTTATAACCAATATCAAGGATCTTCGCCATCATTAAAAGAAATAAGTTTTAACAAACCTGAGTTGGTTCCTGAAAAAATAGAACAAGCGAACGAAATCATCCAAAATTATGCTACTGAAGAATTTACACAAGAGTCATTATTGGTGGCATGGAAAAATTTTGCCCACACTATTGAAAAGGAAATGCCTCGGTTGCATCAAGTAATTACTTCGCATGAGCCTAAAAAAACAGCTCATGATAAAATTCAATTGCAATTAGATAACGCAAGCCAACAAAGAGATTTTATTGAAAAGGTACATTCTAAGTTGGTATTATTTTTAAAAAATGAGTTAACCGTTCCTTCGCTGGAATTAGTGGTTGAAATATCGGAGGAAATTAATAACACCCAATTAATATATACCGCCACTGATAAATTTAATTACTTAGCTGAACAAAATGAGCAATTAAATAATTTAAAGAAAACATTCAACCTTGATATTGAATAAATTTGTTTCAATTACGTTTACCTAAAAAATTATACAATGCTAAAAAAAAGAATGGAAGATGAATTAAATAAGCAAATTAATGCTGAGTATTGGTCTGCTTATTTTTACTTATCTATGTCGGCTTATTGCGCTGGAGTTGGTTTAGCCGGAGCTGCTAACTGGATGAGGGTGCAATATCGTGAAGAAATTGCCCATGCGCTCAAATTTTTCGATTATGTTATCGAACGGGGTGGAAAGGTAGAATTAAAGCCAATTTCTGAAGTTCCAAATGAATGGAATGGAATCATTGATGTTTTTGAAGAAACCTTAAAACATGAACAAATTGTTACATCGCTTATCAATAATTTGATGGACGTGGCCATTGAGGAAAAAGACCATGCTGCAAAAAGTTTCTTGCAGTGGTACGTTGATGAACAAGTTGAAGAAGAAGCTAATGTAAAAACCATAATTGATCAACTGCAGATGGTTGATGGTAAAGGAAATGGCCTATTTATGATTGATAAAGATTTGGGACTTAGAGTTTTTGTAGATTCCACGTTAACAGTAAATTAATAATTATTACAATTATTTTTTAGGAGAGCAATGGACATAAATCATTGCTCTTTTTTGTGAATCAGCTATTGACTTAAAAACTATCTTTGGCAAAAGCTTACAAAAGAACTATGGATAAAATTAAAACTATTATTAAATACCTTTTTTTCTTAGGGATAGGAATTTTTCTCTTTTCAAGGGTTTATAAGGAATATGACCTTACTGGTTTTATGGTTACCTTAAAAGGATTGAAATGGGGTTGGGTTTTTCTTTCTTTAATAATTGGCTTATTAAGCCATTTAAGTCGGGCAATACGCTGGAATATGCTTATTGAACCTTTAGGATATAATTCAAAATTATATAATACCTATTTATCGGTTTTGATTTTATATGCCACCAACTTAATTATTCCAAGGGGAGGTGAACTGGCTCGCTGCACAATTCTATCGCGCTATGAAAAAATTCCATTCGGAAAGTTGGTTGGAACCGTTGTTACGGAAAGAGCTACGGATACACTCTTACTTTTAATCTTGGTTGTTTCAACTATATTTTCTCAAATCGGGGTATTTAAACAGTTCATGGAAAACAACCCAGCATTTGGACAAAATTTCGGATTTATTTTTTCAGCATGGTTCTGGATTCTCAGCATACTAATTGGTATCAGTAGTTTAGTTGCTTTTTGGAAATTGAGGTATCACCTTAAAAAAATAAAATTCATTTCAAAAATTTATGATTTACTATTTAACTTTTTTGAAGGTATAAAGTCGATAAGGAATCTTAAAAATCCGGGGCGCTACATTTTACATTCATTATTAATTTATGTGTTTTATTTTTTAATGATGTATGTAGTATTTTATGCATACGAACCCACAAATAATCTTACAATGCTTGCTGGGCTTACTGCTTTTATTATGGGTGGTTTGGCAATGCTTATGCCTGTTCAGGGTGGAATTGGTGCATGGCATTTTATGGTTATTGAAACCTTATCGATATATGGATTATCAAAAGTACATGGTCAGGATTATGCTCTTATTTCACATACTTCAATGAGCCTCATGATATTAATTGCCGGGGCAGTAAGTTTTATGCTACTTCCAATTTTAAATCGGAAAAAAGAACCCAAATAAGAAACATATTATAATCACTATATCTAACTAAAAAAGCTGGCTTTTAAGGCCAGCTTTTTTATTGAGTATTAATTCGAT